>NZ_RZSA01001000.1:0-2318 GCF_003998075.1 Mesorhizobium sp. M2A.F.Ca.ET.037.01.1.1
GCCCTCGACGCTGTAGATCGACACGGCCGCCATCGGCGCGATACCGCAGGACATGGCATAGCTCACCATGTGGAAGATCGGGCCCGAATGAGCCGCGCAGCAGGCGAAGAAAGTGAGCCCCAGCACGATGAATTGCGGCGAGCGCAGCGCCTGGCCGACGCTCATGCCGGGACCGTCGGCGGCGGGCGCCGACGTGCCGTCGCTTGCCGCGACCGCCGCCGGCGGCTGGCGCACCAGCAAGACGGCGGGCAAAAGCAGCACCCAGGCCATGACGCCGATATCGAACATGGCGGTGCGCCAGTCATAGGCGGTGATCAGCCAACGCGCGAAGGGCGAGATGGTCATCGGCGCCACGCCCATGCCGGCCGAGACCAGCGACACGGCAAGGCTTCGGTTGGTGTCGAACCAGGCTGTGGTGAGCGCGATCATCGGCGCGAAGAAGGCGCTGGCGGCCAGGCCTACGATGATGCCGTAGCTGAGCTGGAAGACGATGAGCGAATTGGCGCGGCTCGCCACCACCAGCGACAGGCCGAGCAGCACGGCGCCCGCAAGCACCACGGGCCGCGCGCCGACCCGGTCATAGATCGCGCCCCAGGCGAAGCCACCGAGGCCCATCACAAGGAAGTTCAAGGTCATGGCGCTGGAAATGCCGGTGCGCGACCAGTTCGTGTCGAGCGACATCGGCTCCAGGAAGATCGCCAGCGAGAACATGGCGCCGAGCGCCACACAGGTCATCAGCGCGCCGGCCGCGACGATGACCCAACGATAGGAATGGTTCATGGTTCTTCTCCATGCCGTAAGGCATCCTGTTTGATGCGGCACGGTTTTTCCAGTCCACCGGGCCGCTTGCGTCCGAAGGACGCCGAAGCGGGAGCCAATCCTACAAATCCGGTTGCATTTTTTATCTGGTTTTTTGCTATCGATTATTGGACTGCTGGAAAGGCCGCGTTCCTTCGCCCCCCTCTGTCCTGCCGGACATCTCCCCCACGACGGGGGAGATTGGCAGTTCCCGTGCTGGCGCTTTTCCCCCGGCGTTGGCGATTGGCGAAAGGCCGCGTGAAGGCTGATCTCCCCCCAAGTGGGGGAGATGCCCGGTAGGGCATAGGGGGGCGCTGTCCCGCCGGCCTCTCGAACTGTCAGCAGTCTTGACCACGCACCGGGCCCTTCTAGATTGAGCCGCAGCAACCAGCAGGAGCCCCCCATGGAACTCTATCGCGGCCGGCTCATCGACCACATCCAGCTCGTGGTGCGCGACCTTGCGGCCAGCCGGCGTTTCTATGGCGCCCTGTTCGAGGTGCTGGGCATCCCGATCGGCGGCGAGGCGCAGGATTATTTCTGGGCCGACGAATTGTTCGTCTCCAGCGCCGACAGCCGCGCCGCGCTCGGCGTGCTCACCGGCCGCCATCATCTGGCTTTCCAGGCGAAGGACCGCGCCATGGTCGATGCCTTCTACCAGGCCGGGCTCGCCGCCGGCGGCAAGGACAATGGCGCGCCGGGCGAGCGCCATTACCATCCCGGCTACTATGCCTGCTTCCTGCTCGACCCCGACGGCAACAACATCGAGGCGGTCTTCCATGGCGAGGCCAGCCGAAGCGCCGCGGCGGTCGAGATCAGTTTCTAGCCGGACATGCTTAAAGCATGTCTCCCGAAAGTGGGAACCGGTTTCGGGATAAAGACATGCGTAAAATCAAAGACCTAAAGCGCATGGAGCGAATCCCAAGGATCGCGACGCGCTTTAGATGGCCGTGTCCCAGCCGGCGAGTTCGAGCCCGCGACGCAGTCGTTCGCGGTCCTCTTCGCGTTCCATGCGCATGTCCTGGACGATCTGGGCGATGGTGAGGTCTGGCTCCAGGGCGCGACCTTCGATGACGCAGGCCAGCGCCTTCCCGTGGTCGCTGGCAAATGCGTGGCATGCGGCCAGCCGCGCCCATTGCCAGGCGCTCTTGCGGGGCAGACAAGAGAAGGACGCGGCCGCTTCCTGATACCGCCCGAGCGCCAGCAGAGCTTCGCCTCGATCGTAATAGTACCAGGTCGGATGCATGGGATTGAGCTGGACGGCCTTGTCGAGCAGCGCGAGCCCAACCTCGCCGTCGCCGCGCAGCGCCCGGAAGAAGCCGGTTTGGGCGAGCGTGTCTGCATCGTAGGGATTGAGATCCAGCGCGCGGGCGAAGTGCTTCTCGACCGCGTCGTATTCGTCGCGGCCGCGATAGAGAAGCGTCAGCGCCAGCATGCGGTGGCAGCGCGCCTCGTCCGGGCTGAGCGCGATCGCATGCAGCGCCCGGAAGAAGCCGGTTTGGGCGAGCGTGTCTGCATCGTAG
>NZ_RZSA01001001.1:0-2311 GCF_003998075.1 Mesorhizobium sp. M2A.F.Ca.ET.037.01.1.1
CGGCCGAGTAGATCTTGATGCCCTTGTTCAGGCCCGCCTCGTCGACGGCGATCTTCACGCCCTTGGCGAACTCGTCATAGGGCGCGAACATCACCTTGATGTCGGGATGCGCCTGCAGCACCGAGCGCGCCTGGTTGGCGACGGAGTTGGCGATCGGGTTGTCGAGCGTGCCGAACTGGGCGACCTCGCTGATGCCCGAATATTTCTTCTTCACATCCACCCAGGTCTCGTTGCGGCGGTCGAGCGGGGCGATGCCGGCGACATAGACATAGCCGGCCTTCCAGCTCTCGCCATTGTCCTTGACCGCCTGTTCGAGCGCCAGCTTGGCGAGATCCTTGTCCGACTGCTCGATCTGCGGGATCTTCGGGTTCTCGACATTGACGTCGAAGGCGACGACCTTGATGCCGGCGTCGACCGCGCGCTGGGCGGCGTCCTTCATCGATTCCGTCAGGCCGTGCTGGATGATGATGCCCTGGACGCCGAGCGCGATCGCCTGGTCGACCATGTCGGCCTGGAGCGCGGCGTCCTGGCGGCTGTCCAGCACGCGCAGGTCGACACCGAGCGCCTTGGCCTGCGCCTCGACGCCCGAGAGATAGGCCTGGAAGAAGTCACCGGTCGAGAGATAACGCACCAGCGCGATCTTGACGCCGGGCTTGTCGAACGGCGCCGGGCGGTCCGCCGCCAACGCCGTGCCCTGCATCAGCAGCGCCGCGCCGGCGAGGCCGAGTGCCGCCTTCCCCAAAAGTCTCCTTGTGATGCTCACTTTTTCCTCCGTTTGTGTTCTCATCAATGTCCCGGTCGCAACTATCTCTTGCCCCTGCCGGAAAGGGCGAAGGTGAAGACAAGGGCGACGACGAGCACCGCGCCCTTGACGAAATCCTGCGTGTAGTAAGGAGCGTTCATCATCGTCAGGCCTTGCAGCAGGACGCCGACGAACACCGCGCCGACGGCGGTGCCGAAGGCGTTGGGCTTGGCGGCGCCGAGCACCGCGTAGCCGATGAGCGCCGCGGCGACTGCGTCGAGCAACAGATTATTACCCGAGGCGATGTCGCCGCGTCCAAGCCGCGCGGCGAGCAAAATCCCGCCGATCGAGGCAAAAACTCCCGAAATGACATAGGCCCAGATTTTGTATGCCTTGACAGGCGCGCCGGCGAGCTCGGCCGCCGTTTCATTGCTGCCGACGGCATACATCATGCGGCCGAAACGGGTGTATTCGAGGAAGAACCAGATCAGCAGCGCGAGCACCACCAGCACCACCACAGAGACCGGGATCAGGTTCGGGATGAAGAAGTCGATGCGGTGGCGGCCGAGCGCCAGGAAGGCTTCGGAGAACTTGCCGTTGGCGACCGAGCCATCGGGCATGGTCATGCCGGTGGCGATCGAGCGTCCTTCGGTCGGGATGCGCTGCAGGCCGAGCAGGAGGAACATCATGCCAAGCGTCGCGAGCAGGTCGGGCACGCGCATATAGACGATCAGCCAGCCATTGATCAGGCCGACGATGACGCCGATGACCAGGCAGGAGATCACCGCGACGATGGCGTTCTGCTCCAGCACGACCATGGCATAGGACGCCGCCATCATGGCGCTTGTGGCGACCGAGCCGATCGACAGGTCGAAACCGCCGACGACCAACGTCGCGGTGACGCCGAGCGCCAGCACGCCGGTAATGGCCACCGACTGGAAGATAAAGACCGCGCTCTGCGGCGAAACGAAACCGTCGGCAGCGATCGCGAAATAGGCGATCAACCCGACCAGCAGGACGATGAAGCCGTAGCGGATGGCATAGTCGCGCAATGTCATCGAACGCTCCCGCGCTGTTGTCCTCTCTGCCAAACTAGAACTCATGCCTGCACTCCAAGTCTCGTCATCCGCACGATCTCACGCAACATCATGCAGCGGTCCGCCGGCCACTTCCGCCAGCAGCCGGTCGAGGTCGATATCGGCGTTCCTGTGCTCGCCGACGATCGTGTGTTCCGACATCACCAGGATGCGGTCGGCGGTTTCCAGCGCCTCGTCGATCTCGGTGACGAAGATCAGCGTCGCGCGGCCGTCGGCGCTGGCCCGAAGCTTCGCGGCGATATCGCGCCGGGCCGAAATGTCGACGCCCTGGAACGGCTCGTCGAGGATGAAGAGGCGCGAGGCCTGCGACATCCAGCGCGCCACCATCACCTTCTGCTGGTTGCCGCCAGAGAGCGACGAAAGCTCGTCCTTCTCGGAACGGCAGACGATGCCGAGCTCGTCGATCTGGCGGCGGGCGGCGACGCGCTCGGCGCGCTTCTTAATGACGCCAAGGCTGGACATGCGCCTGAGG
>NZ_RZSA01001002.1:0-2311 GCF_003998075.1 Mesorhizobium sp. M2A.F.Ca.ET.037.01.1.1
TATCTATCCGGTTCGGACACCGGGCATTTCTCCCCGTATAGTGACGGGGAGAAAGGGCTGTTGTCACACCCGTCCGATCATCACATGCGTGGCATCGGCGGTCGCCACCTGCCCGGTGCAACGGTATCCCAGCTTCAGCATGTCGAGTCCGGCAAACAGATGCTCGCCCGAGCCGAGCAGGAGCGGCGAGACTGCCAGATGCATCTCGTCGATGAGCTTCTCCTGCAGATACTGCCGGACAGTCGAGACGCCGCCGCCGATGCGCACATCCTTGCCGACGGCGGCTGCCTTCGCCTGTTCGAGCGCTGAGTGGATGCCGTCGGTGACGAAATAGAACGTCGTCCCGCCTTCCATCTCGATCGGCGCGCGCTTCTGATGCGTCAAAATAAAGGTCGGCACGTGGTAGGGCGGGTTGGGACCCCACCAGCCTTTCCAGTTGTCGTCCGGCCATGGACCACGGCTCGGCGCGAACATGTTGCGGCCGAGGATCCACGCGCCGACATTCTCGAAGCTGCGCACGGCAAAATCGTCGTCGGTATCCGTTGTCCCGCCTTCCTTGCCGATCATCTGGTAAAACGAGCGGGTCTTGATCATCCACTTGTGTAGATCTTCGCCGCCTACGCCGAGCGGGTTGTCGAGGCTCTGATCGGGACCGGCGCCGTAACCGTCGAGCGACAAGGTGAAAGCGTTAACACGCAGCCTGGACATCATTGCCTCCTGATCCAGTTGTAATTTGCAATCGGTCAACTGATAGCTTGACTGATTGCGAATTGCAAGCAGATGGGTAGCAGTATCGCGCTCGGCGGCACGATCCAGGTTATGGATTTGACGAGGAACTGGGCCCACGGCGCCGATTCGTTCGTCCGCGCGTCCCGCTATTCCATCGCCAGGATGAGGTTGCGCACCACGGGATAGATTTCGCGTTCCCAGCGTTTGCCGTTGAAGACGCCGTAATGGCCGACATTGGCCTGCAGGTGATGCCGCTTCAAATGTGGGCGCAGCGAGCGGCACAGATCATGCGCCGCCGAGGTCTGGCCCAGCGCGCATATGTCGTCGCGTACGCCCTCTACGGTGAGCAGCGCCGTGTGGCGGATCGCGCCGGGGTCGACCTTGCTGCCGCGGAAGGTGAACGCGCCTGTGGCAAGCTCCGCCTTCTGGAACACCCGGTCGATGGTCTCGAGATAGAATTCCTCGGTGAGGTCGAGCACCGCGAAATACTCGTCGTAGAAAGTCTTGATCTTCTCGGCTTCGGCGGTCTCGCCGGCCGCCAGATGCTCATGGAGCTTGCGATGCGCCGTGACGTGGCGGTCGCTGTTCATGGCCATGAAGGCGGTGAGCTGCAGGAAGCCCGGATACACCCGCCGCCCGCCGCCCGGGTGGCGCCAAGGCACATGCGAGATGACGTAGCTTTGGAACCAAGCCAGCGACTTGCTGACGGCGAATTCGTTGACCTCCGTCGGGCTTTCGCGCGGGTCGATCGGCCCCGCCATCAGCGTCATCGAGCGCGGCGTCGCCGGATGCCTGTCCTCGGACATGACGGCGACGGCGGCGAGCGCCTGGACGCAGGGCTGGCAGACCGCCAGGATATGCGCCCCCGGGCCGATCGCCTCCAGGAAACGGATGAGGTAGTCGACATAGTCGTCCACGCCGAAGCTGCCGGCCGACAGCGGCACGTCGCGGGCATTGGCCCAGTCGGTGACATAGACCTCGTGGTCGGCCAGCAGCGTCTCCACCGTGCCGCGCAGCAGCGTCGAGAAATGTCCCGACAGCGGCGCGACCACCATGACCTTCGGCTGGCGGGCGTCGATGTTCTTGGCAAAGCGCAGCAGTTGGCCGAAGGGCAGGGCGAGCGCCGTTTCGACGGCGACCGGCACCTCGCGGTGGCCGACCCTGACAGTCTCGATGCCGAAATCCGGCCGCGTATGGGTGAGCCTGAAACGGGCGATCATCTCCAGCCCGGCCGCGATGGGTCGTTTGGCGGCGTCGCCGAGCGCCATCCCGGCCGTCGCGGAACCCATCAGTTCGGCAAGCATGCGCGCCGGAGCTATGAGGTCGTCCTGGAGCTGGTAGGCCTGGTAAAGCATTGCGCCTCGTTCCGATGACAGCCCATCGTGCAGCGCAAAAAAGCTAGTGCAATTTATTTTGCATTGCGAGAGGATTGTTGCCGGCGAAAGGCTTGGAGGTTCCACGACATGGCCAAGGCGGGGAAGGCGAAGGCGGCGAGGCCGGAAAGCGCGACGACGGCGACGTTGACGATCTCGTCGAAGAACTACTCGTCCTGGTCACTGCGCGGCTGGCTGCTGTGCCGCAT
>NZ_RZSA01001003.1:0-2300 GCF_003998075.1 Mesorhizobium sp. M2A.F.Ca.ET.037.01.1.1
GTCCAGCCGACGCTGGAGATCCGCCCAGGCTACAAGTTTAACGTCCTCGTCGACCAGGACATAATATTTCCGGGCGCCTATCGCGGGTGAGACTGGATAGCCCAAGAAAATCCGAAGGTCGGCTGGCCTGAGGGGCGAATCGTCGTCAGTCGGAGGGCACTGACGGCACGTGGCCGAGCAGGTCGAGCAAGGTCGAAAGGGCCGTCTGCTGCGCGTGCATGTCGATCATTGCCGTGACATGGGCGATGCGGGCAGGTCCCGCTGTATCGCAAGCCGCGACAGCCGGTGACTTGCGCCACTCCTCGTATCGGGCTTCGGCAGTGTTGCGAAGGCGTCGGTGGGTCCTGATTGCCTCAACTGTGATCTGTTCAAGATCCCGTTTCGGGAGATTCTCCGTCAGGCCGATCACCGGCCTCAAGGTGATCTTGTGCTCGGACTGCTTACAGCTGCCTAAATCGGTGGCCATTTTTACTCTTCTTGAAACATCGTCCGCGGTGCGCCCCCGCGAACGTCAATCCCTGATCCAAAGCCGGGGGTTGGAAACTGTACTCAGACAGTCCTGCGACCTTTAGCACCGAGGCACCTGGACATACGTCGCAGGCCCCCGGCCGTAAGGCCAGAGGATCCTTGGTGCCTTCCCGGTTGGCACCGACCGCTGAGTAGGGGTTTCCACCCCGAGGCAGCGCGTACTGCCCTGCCACCTTATAGAGAGGTTAGCCTCCGCTTGCCATGATCGGGTTTTGCGTTGAGGTATCGCCATGACGTTCAGCCCCAACTGCGGTTACGGCTGACGCTCAACCAAGCGGGCATCTTTTATTGCTACCGAGGGTGACCAAGCGAGAGAGGTATACAGAATTGTGGTTTGGGACTCGCGCAGTTTGCGTCCCTCCTAGATCAGCTTGAGCTTCGTTGCGAGGTGGGTTGCCTGCGGTAGGCTTCCGGCGTCGAGAGCCTTACGCGCATTGTTCAGGTGAAAGTTCACCGTCGCGAAAGACATGCCCTCGATCGCCGCTATTGCTCTCATCGATTTGCCCTCGGCCGACCATTTCAGGCAAAGAGCCTGCCTGGCGGTGAGCTCGGCCTGAACGCTCGCCGTTGGCTCGACTTCCTGGTGTTCGAGCCTTGCGTGGAGGAGCGCAACGCCTGTCACAGCCGCGAGCTGATCGATGTCGCGTTCCAGCGACAACGTCGGCTTGTGCGATGCGACGGTCAGCATGGACATGTGGCCAAACGCTGTCCGGATCGGGATCGAAATGCCGGACCGGATGCCGAAGTCGCCCGCCTCGGCGTAGAAGGCGCGAACACGGGACGATACCCTTCTCGGGCTCTCGGACGCCCACGTGAACGCCTCCATTCTTGCCCGCGCGGTCCTGACGACTGGATCGATATCCTTGTAGTCGCGATCCAAATAGCGCTGTTGCCACTCGTCCGCGTAGTTCGATACCGCGTAGCTCCGCACTGGCTGGATGTTCAGATAGGCATAACAATCGAAGCCGAGCTCCTGGACGGCATCGGTGAGCGCCTCCTTCAACATCGCCTCTGTTCTTGCCAGGGACGAGATATCGGACAGCTTCTGGAACCAGGTTCTCAGCACACTCGAACCTCCTGAGATTTGCTCTGAAAATGAAGCCGCGAGGTGTCCACCAATCCGTTTTCCTTCGCGTTTGCCGGGATACGCCACCGCTTAAGCGCTCGTAGATGGCAGGGTGTGAACGATCTTGAGAACTCAAGTGATTTCACAAGGTCACAGCTGCGAGACAACAACCTGATTTGTCGCGTATCCTCGAGGTGCGGAAGATCGGTCAGAGCTTGAACGAGGATGTTTGGCGAAAGTCCTTCAACGACACAACTCCTCCTGCTCAAAGAGCTGTAGCTGGAACGGCGTCTCTCCGCAGAGCAACAAGAAAACGTCGCCCTGCCGGTGGGGAGGACACCGGCAGGGCGAGCGGCGCCAAAGTCGCGGTCGCCGCAGGGCGACCGGACAGCGCCAACAGGGCGGTCTTTTGCCGACCAGGCATGGTTCCCAATGACCTTGGAGCCGACCGCAGCGTAGCGTAACGCCTTTGTTGATTGATACCGGCTCCGGTCACGGAGCACGGGCCGCTGGACCGGCAAACGGTCTCGTGGGCGAATACTCGTAAACGGCGTCAGTAAAGCTGTTGTCATGGAAAACCTCCGCAGGTCCATGTTAGCGACGAGACATCAAAGGGCCTCGCCGTTCCGCACCGAGGCTTGAGACTTGTGTCGCGGTCCAGATCCAACGAAACGGCGGGCTTCGAAGAGGGGGTAGAGCCGTCCGG
>NZ_RZSA01001004.1:0-2296 GCF_003998075.1 Mesorhizobium sp. M2A.F.Ca.ET.037.01.1.1
AGCCTGAGGAGGGCTCCATCGGAGCCCTCCCGAAGCAAGCTAGCAAGACACCGCCCGCAGCTGAGGGAACCATGCGGCGCGTCCGGAGTTCCTACGCAGCTCAACGCGGTAGTAGCAGGACATACATGGGAAAGGTTAACCCGGCCGGGTTGGCAGACGACCTTGAGACCTCAGCAGTCAATTATGAAGACTTCTTCGAAAACGCTGCAGTCGGCCTGCACGTCGTCGACGGGGACGGCCTCATCGTTCATGCGAATTCCGCCGAATTGAGTCTGTTGGGCTATGAACCCGGCGACTACATCGGCCATGAGATCGCTGGCTTCTACGAAGAGGAAGCTGTCATCCACGACATCATGGATCGCCTCAAACGCGGCGAGAAGGTTCACCGCTATCCCGCGCGGCTGAAGGCCCGGGACGGGTCGATCAAACACGTGGAAGTCAGTTCGAGTGGGTACTTCAAGGACGGCCAACTGGTCCATACCCGCTGCTTCACCGTCGACGTGACGCCCCTGAAGACGGCCGAGCGAGCTTTGGGTCAACAGGAGGCCCGATTCAACCAGATCCTGGATGCGCTACCGGTGGCGATCTACACGACGGACGCTAAGGGGAAGATCACCTACTACAATCGAGCGGCGGCCGAGTTGGCTGGCCGCGAGCCAAAGATCGGCAAGGATGAATGGTGTGTGACGTTTCGGCTCTTCACCCCAGACGGCGAGCCGCTGCCTCACGACCAATGTCCGATGGCGATCGCACTCAACGAAAATCGGCCGGTGCGTGGCGTCGAGGCTATCGCACAGCGGCCGGACGGGTCGCTCTTCCCGTTCATGCCGTTCCCGACACCTTTGCTCAACGAGCATGGCGAGCTGATCGGCGCGGTCAACATGTTGTTCGATCTCACTGACCGGAAGCGGGGCGAGGATGCTGCCCAGCACCTCTCGGCGGTTGTTGAGTCCTCGTTCGATGCGATCATAAGCAAGAACCTCGGCGGCTTCATCAAAACCTGGAACCAGGGTGCTGAGCGGCTTTTCGGCTACACCGCAGAGGAGGCTGTTGGCAAGCACATTACGATGCTGTTCCCGCCCGAGTATCGAGACGAAGAGGCCATGATCATCGAGCGGATCCGCAACGGTGACCGGGTCGAGAGTTTCGAAACCATCCGTCGCCGCAAGGACGGCACCGACATTCCCGTCTCCCTCACGATCTCTCCCGTGCGCGACGGCGCCGGCCGTATCGTCGGCGCCTCCAAGATCGCCCGCGACATCACATCCGCGAAGGAAAGCGAGGAGCGCATCCGCATGCTGATGCGCGAAGTCAACCACCGGGTGAAAAACCAGTACGCTGTGATCCTGTCGATGATCCGCGAGACCAACAAACGCTCGGGGAGCCCTGACGTTTTCGAGAAGCAGGTCCGTGAGCGCATCATGGCGCTGTCGAGATCTCACGACCTGCTTGTATCCGCCGACTGGAAGGGTGCGACGGTGGCAGATCTTCTGCTGGCCCAGGCCAAGCCGTTCGGACGCGAGGACGCCATCGGCCTGCACGGCCCTGCCCTGGTCCTAACCCCCAACGCTGTACAGTATCTCGGGATCGCCTTTCATGAACTGTGCACCAACTCCGCCAAGTACGGGGTGCTGTCCGGCCGCAAGGGCTCGATCACGCTGAACTGGAAAGTGACTGACGAGGACGGCGACCGCACGTTCCAACTGACGTGGACCGAGAAGGATGGGCCCCGGGTCAAGGCTATCGCCCATGATGGATTCGGTACCGTCGTGCTCAACCGGGTGGCGCCGGCGGCGCTGAACGGGACTGGCGGGGTGACCTATGATGCTGACCAGGTGGTCTGGGCGCTCCAGGCGCCCCTTTCCTATGTAGAAGCGTTCCAGCGCGGGGCAGCGTAGTGCGGTAGGCCCCACCTCCATAATTAGGCAGGGTCAGCGGGGGCATCTTTGGTCCGGCCGACCTGGCGCGCGAGCTCGGCAAAGGGCGGCACGCCGGTCTCGTCCTGCGACAGGTTGGCCAGTTGCAGCAGTCGTAGCGGAAAGCAGATCGCCTCCCGGTGGGCCGGCGACATATCTTCGTACACACGCTCGTCGGCGGTGACGGACGCTTCGGCCCTGCGTAGAGCGTCGTCGATGGCGTCAATCGACAGCACGCCATGGTGCACCAGCGCATTGTTGATGGCCGCGACCGCCATCATCAGCCCTTCAAGCTGCAGGTTGGCGACGTTCATCGGTGGTGCTTGACATAGGCGCCGGGTTGACGGCCGCCCTTGGGCGCCTTGGCATCTTTGGAATGC
>NZ_RZSA01001005.1:0-2295 GCF_003998075.1 Mesorhizobium sp. M2A.F.Ca.ET.037.01.1.1
GCCTTCCTGGTGGTGCATGCCGGAGCAAGCTTTCCGGGCCGCCGGTGGCAGCCCGAGCGTTTCGCCGCGGCCGTCGACACGATATCGAGCGAAACCGGTCTCTCCGTCGTCCTGGTCGGCGGACCCGACGAAGCCCAGGCGAACGACCACATCGTGGCCGCGGTCAAGGCGCCGGTCGTCAATCTGGTAGGTAAGCTATCGCTCGAAACGTTGATGGCGCTGCTCAAGGAGGCGCGGCTCTTCCTCGGCAACGAAAGCGGCCCAATGCATATGGCCGCCGCAGCAGGCACGCCGGTCGTCGGCCTGTACGGCCTCACCAACCCGGTTGCATGGGGTCCGGTTGGCGCACCCAGCATCTCGCTGCGGCCCCCAATGCCTTGCGAGTGTGTGGCCGCCGACATGTGCCACCGGACCAATCCAGCCAAGGCATTTTGCGTCTGGCGCCTGGAAGTGGACACGGTCGCCGAAGCAGTGCGCGAACTGCTGGCGCGGACGGACAGACCCATTAAAACCGCGGTGTAGACGAAAGCAATTTTTCGCGATTGCTCCTTTTGCGCTGTTGGACGTCCCCATTTTCGCCTAGATGCCGGTCTGTTGGGACGAGCGGAGGCAAGTTTTCTTTGGCGCGATGCGGCAACTGGCCGTGCGTGCCGGGTTGGAATGGATGATGGGTCTGCTTCGAAATTCTCTTTGCGTGCTCGCGCTGTCGCTCTTGGCGGCGTCGGCCGGCAATGCCGCAACGCTTCTCGAGCCGACGCTGCATCTGAAGACCCAAGCCCCGGAAGGGCGTGGGCGAGTCGCCCTGACGCTCGACGCTTGCGGGGGAAAGACCGACACAAGAATACTTTCGGCTCTTGTCGACAATCGCATACCGGCGACCATCTTCGTTACCGGCATCTGGCTCAAGCGCAATGCCGCGGCCGCCGAGATCATGCGAGCCCATCCTGATCTGTTCGAGCTGGAAAACCATGGCGGCCGCCACATTCCCGCGGTCGATACGCCGCGGAAGATTTACGGCATAAGCAGCGCCGGCAGCCCGGACGCCGTGCAGGCCGAGGTTGAATCCGGCGCCGCGGCGCTCGCCAGCGCGGGCGGACCGGCGCCCAAATGGTTTCGCGGCGCCACCGCGGAATACAGCCCATCGGCGATCGCCATGATCCGCAAGCTGGGCTTCAAGATCGCCGGCTTCTCGGTCAATGGCGACGGCGGCTCGCTGCTCGGCGCCAAGGAAACGGCACGCCGCATCGGCGCCGCCAAGGACGGCGACGTCATCATCGCCCACATCAACCAGCCGACGCATGCGGCCGGCGAGGGCGTGGTTCAGGGGCTGCTCGCCTTGAAGCAGAAAGGCATGACATTCGTGCGCCTGGACGATGCCGACGGTATAGGCAACGACGGCACCACCGATTGAGCGTGCGGTGCGGCGGCTGAATTTTGGCAGCCACATCCTTCCGAGATTGACGTGAACGCCCATCCCTCCGCCCTGGGATGACGACGCTTGGCCTTCGCCTGCCTCGGATCGCAGCGACGACCCAGCCCAATCGAAAACTCAGCCCGGTTCGGCTTCGACCGTTACCTTGCTCGTGTAGAACGCGCCGTGGTTGCGGATCTCGGTCATTTCGTCGATCGGATGTTCATAAGCCCACATGGCGTTCGTGCCGGCTTCGCCGGCCGCCTGGACGCTCCAGTAGCTGGCATCGCCCTTGTAGGGGCAATGCGTCGAGTGCTCGGTGCCGGCGAGCTTGCTGAAGTCGATATCGTCGAACGGGATGTAGAAGGCCGCCGGGTAGGGTGGTTCTGAAAGCACCTTGGCCCGGGTGGATCTTGCGATGACGGTATCGCCGGCGCGCACGGTGACACTGCCGCGATAGGGTTCGACGGTGATCACCTTGTCGGGATTGCGCTGGAAGCCGGGGGCAGGGTTGGCGGGCTTGTCCATGAATGGTCTCCTGGAGCAATTCCAGCAAAAGTGCGAAGCGGTTTCCGTCCGGAATTGCGTCAAAACAAAGAGAACGGTTTGCCGTTTCCATGAAACGGTGAAACGTTCTCGCGGCAGACTTACATGTGTCGGGTGAGTGCGTCGCGCAAGCCCGCGCGGCGCGAGGCTCCATCACCATTCATTGAACGTCTGCTGGCCAGCCGTCAGGCGGCTGTCTTGAAGGCATCCATGAGGCCGGCATAGGCGGCGGCAATGCCGGCCACCGGATTGGTGCTTCTTGCCGCGGTTTCGACCTTGAGCGCGCCGCCGCTGGTCGGCAGCGTCAGCAGCAGGAACTGGCGGTTGCCCGCGTCGCC
>NZ_RZSA01001006.1:0-2287 GCF_003998075.1 Mesorhizobium sp. M2A.F.Ca.ET.037.01.1.1
GGAAGAGGCTGAGCACCGGGCGGTCGAAGACGAAGAGCAGCGCCACCAGCGCGCCGGTCAGCACCAGGTTGAAGCCGACCCCCGAAGCCGCGACCTTGCCGATGCGGTCCCAGCGGCCGGCGCCGACATTCTGCGCGGCCATCGAGGAAACCGCTGCCCCGATCGCCAGCGCCGGCATCTGGATATAGGTCCAGAGCTGCGCCGGGATGCCGTAAGCGGCGGCGACCTGCGAGCCGTAGGAGTTGACGATGCCCATCACGGTGAGCGCCGCGGCCGAGATGACGATCATCTGCAGGCCCATCGGGATGCCCTTGAAGACGACGATGCGCAGCAGCGCCGGGTCGGGCCGCAGCAGAGCGAGATCGGCGCCGGCCAACCGCAGCGGGTGCTTGCGAAGATAAAGCACGATCAGGATGGCAATGCCGCTCACCGTCTGGCCTATGAGCGTCGAGGTCGCCGAGCCGGCGATGCCGAGCTCGGGGAAGGGGCCGATGCCGCGGATCAGCAGCGGATTGAGCACGACGTCAAGAACGACCGCCAGCGCCATGAAGAAAAACGGGGTTCGCGAGTCGCCGGCGCCGCGCAGCACGGTCATGACGAAGGACAGAAGGTTCATCATTGGCACCGCGACGAAGATGATGCGCAGGTATCTGCGCGCCAGCGGCAAGGCGTCCGACGGCGTGCCGAGCCCGGTGAGGATAGCGTCGACCCAGATCCAGCCGCAGACGGCGAACACGACCGAGACCAGGAAGAAGAAGGTGGCGCTGGTGCCGACGATGCGCTTCGCCGCGGGCAGATCGCGGGCGCCGACGGACTGCGCCACCAGGATGGTCGCCGCCATGCCGATGCCGAACACCGTGCCGAGGATCAGGAACAGCACCAGATTGGCGTTGGAGGTCGCCGTCAGCGCCGCCTCGCCGAGGAAGCGGCCGACCCAGACCGCGTTGATCGAGCCGTTGAGCGACTGCAGCACGTTGGAACCCAGCACCGGCAGCGCGAACAAAAGCAGCGTGCGCGGGATCGGCCCGCTGGTCAGATCGTGGGTCCGCCTTCGAGCGGGCTTGTCGTCATCCATGGCAGCACCGAAAATGAATCAGGCCCGCGATGCTATCGCAGGCCTGATGCTCATGCATCCCTTCCGCGCTCAGCCGTATGCCCGCTCGGCGTGCGGCTGAAGCAGAACTAGTTCGCGGCGAGGCTGTTCCCGGACAGTCCAGGCAGGGTGACCTGATAGACCAGGAAGGTGGTGTCGACATCGGCGCCGTCCTCGGCCTTGTAGGGCGCGCCGACCTGGAAGCCGTCCTGGGTGAGAAAGTCGTTGTCGTTGGCAACGAACAGGAAATAGTCGTCGGGAAGCTTCGGATCGACGACGGGCGCCAGCGACATCGCCTCCCACTTCTCGGACAGGTTGTTCCTGTCATTCGGCGCGCCATTGTGCAGGCCGAAGCGGCCGAGCTCGCCTTTGTCGTTGATGTCGATGAAGGAGGTTAGCTTGGCCGGCGTCACCGACGGATCAAGCACGCCCTTCGGCGCCACCGGCTTGTCGGCGGCATCGAACGGACCGTTGGCGATGTCGGTCGCGGCGGAGAGGTCGACGATCTCGATCTTGCGATAGACCGATTCTTCGCCCTTCAGGCCCTGGCCGTTGCCCGAGTCGCGCGCCAGCATCAGGAAGCTGGTGTCGGAGAGCGCGACGATCTCGCTCTGCGCGGCGACCTTGGTCTTGCCCTTGGCATCCTTGAAGACCGGCAGCGGCACGACATATTCATGCGCCAGCTTGAGGTGAGCGAGGTCGGAAGCGTCATAGACCAGCGCGCGGGTGTTCTGGCGCGTCGAGCCGGAATCGCCGCCGTCCTGACGGGCCGCCGACTGCAGCACGGCGATCAGGAACTTGCCGTCGGGCGTCACCGACATGCCTTCGAGGCCCTGGTTGTTCTGACGGCCGGTTTCCGGGTCCTTCGGATCTGGCTCGGCGGCGCCCGGGCCAGGATTGTCGGAAGCGAAGTTCGGCTTGGCGTGGCGCATCGGCACCAGGGCCGCGGGCGGCTGCGTCGCCGACATCAGCCGGCCTTCGGCCGAGAAGCGGTAGATGTTGGGGCCATATTCGTCGGAGATGAACATGGTGCCATCGGGCAGGCGCACGATCGCTTCGTCGTCCAGCGAAAGCTTGCCGTTTTCGGCCTGCGGCAGGATCGGCATGTCGCCGGCGGCTTCGCGCACGCCGTTCAGCGGATCGAGGCCGGTGGCGTCGGCGCCCTTGTCGTCGGTCAAGAGCATGGTGTCGGCG
>NZ_RZSA01001007.1:0-2285 GCF_003998075.1 Mesorhizobium sp. M2A.F.Ca.ET.037.01.1.1
CCTGCTGCTCTTCGCCGTTCTCCGCTTCCTCGTCGTCTTCGTCCTCGGCCTCCTGCGCTTCGGCGCGCAGCAGAGCCTGACGGTCGGCGACCGGGATCTGATAATAGTCGGGATGGATTTCACTGAAGGCGAGAAAACCGTGACGGTTGCCGCCATACTCGACAAAGGCTGCCTGGAGGGAAGGTTCGACGCGGGTTACGCGGGCGAGGTAGATGTTTCCTTTGAGCTGCTTCTTGTCCTGGGATTCAAAGTCGAATTCTTCGATGCGGTTACCGCGAACGACGACAACGCGTGTTTCCTCCGGGTGGGAGGCGTCTATCAGCATCTTGTTGGGCATTATCTTGTTTCCTGCCGGCAGCCGACGGCCGCAGCTGGCGTGGCAATGCCCGCCGCTGTGCGCCTGTATCTGTGTGCATGCCGGATAATTGAATGTCCGCTAGCCGCCGCTTGAGCGCGATGGCGGTGCCGCCCGCAGCCAAGATGGCGCGGTTTGATGCGGACCTTTCCATGATTGCGCTTGAAGCCATCGGCACCCAGCAGAACCTTTTGAACCAAAGCCCGGGCTGAGCCGGACCAGCTTGTTTGCTCACGAAGAGCCGGCGCGGGGCGAACCCGGCCGTTTTCCTCACGCAAGCGATTCCCCCGCCACGGGAGCACGCCTGCGAAAATCGTCGCGACCACATGAGCCTGGAAGGATAAAGGAGCCGCCTTTGCATCCGACCTTTGGCAGGAAACTGCTGAGGCGAGCGGTTCCAGGATTGCAGTGATCCAATGTCGCTTTTATGATTTGGCGGGATGGAAGGCAACCCCGATTTCGGATGCCGGCAAAAAGCGCTTCCGTTGGGGAAGGTGCCATTTGTCCCACCTCATGAAAGGCTTGGTTAACCTTCTCTGAATACCAATCGTTAATCGAATTGGCGGCCTGACGGGCACTCGGCGAGAAGACCGGGCGCAATGCGTCAAACCGGGAGCGACGGACAAGAGATGGGATTGGCGGGCAGCGCGGACAAGAGGGGCAGGGCCGCGGCGCATGCCACGCGCGTGGCCTGGGCCGCTTTGCTGCTGGCGCTGCTGCTTTGTTTCGCGGCCGCCGCGCGCGCCGACGGCCTGCTTGGCGCGACCGGCTACAAGATGGCCGGCGACGCCACCAAGATGCGCATCGTCGTGAATTTCGACAGCGAGCCGAACGTCAAGTGGTTCTTGTTGCGCGGCCCCGATCGCCTGGTCGTCGACCTGCCGCGCACGCGATTCGCCCTTGAGACCAAGGATGTGAAGCCGCGTGGCCTTGTGCGGGCCGTCCGTTACGGCGATCAGGGACATGGCTCGCGACTGATCCTCACCGGCAAGGGTCCTTTCGCCGTCGACAAGCTCGACGTGCTCAAGAATGACGACGGCACCGGCTATCGCATCGCCATCGACATGTCGGCCGCCTCCGAACGGGAGTTCGACGAGGCGCTGGCCAACCAGTCGCTGACCACCGGTTCGACGGTCTCCACCGAGAAAGGCGAGAGGGTCGGCACCGGGCCGGTCTCGGCGCCCGGTCATCGCTTCACCGTGGTGATCGATCCTGGCCATGGCGGCGTCGATGGCGGCGCCGAAAGCTCAGCCGGCACGGTCGAGAAGGACGTCACACTCGCTTTTGCTAAGGAATTGCGCGACAAGCTGGCCGCGGTCGGCAAATACGATGTCTTCATGACCCGCGATGACGACGTCTACCTGGCGCTTGACGAGCGCGTGCGCATCGCGCGCCAGCACGAGGCCGATCTCCTGATCTCGATCCATGCCGATACGATCGCGGTCAAAGGTCTTCGCGGCGCCACGGTCTACACACTTTCGGACAAGGCCTCCGACCCGGAAGCCCAGGCGCTCGCCGATCGCGAGAACCTGTCCGACCAGTTTGCGGGAATGAAGATCGAGGACGACAACAAGGAAGTCACCGACATCCTCATCGACCTGATCCGCCGGGAAACGCATGGCTTCTCGATGAGCTTCGCCCACACGCTGGTCGGCCAATTGTCGACCAGCGTCGGCCTCATCAACAATCCGCAACGCTCGGCCGGCTTCAAGGTGCTCAAGGCTCCGGACGTGCCGTCCGTTCTGGTCGAGCTTGGCTACCTCTCCAACAGCAAGGACGAGGCGCAATTGCTCAGCGCCGACTGGCGCGGCAAGGCCGCGCAAAGCATAACCAACGCGGTCGCCCTGTTTGCCGCTGCCAAGGCCGGAACGGCGACGGGCGGTTGATCCGCCCACGCCCCCACAACCGCTTGGGGTCTGCAACCATAAGC
>NZ_RZSA01001008.1:0-2284 GCF_003998075.1 Mesorhizobium sp. M2A.F.Ca.ET.037.01.1.1
GGCCAGCACAAGGCCGATCTGGTTCACGTCGGAACGCTCGAGGCCGACATAGAGCGTCTCATAGGCCGGGCGATTGAGATAGACGGAAGCGATGCCGATGACGGCCATGACCAGGGCCGCGATGCCGCCCATGAGCGCCAGACGCCGCACGCCGAAGCTCTTGAAATTCGCGATGATGCTCTGGATCTGTTCCGGCACGATTCAACGGCTCCCAGCACGACTGTCCGCCGCAAGACTAGACCGCGAAGCTTGTGCGAGGATGATAGGGCGCGCCGGCAAAGAGCCAGCAAGATGCCGAACGCGCAACTTCCTTCGAGAAACGAAAAAGGCCGCGTTTCAGACACGGCCTTTTCGTCGGTCGAAGGTGAGCAGGCGACTTAGCCGTTCTTGAACAGCTGCAGGATCGACTGCGAGGAGCTGTTGGCGATCGACAGCGACTGGATGCCGAGCTGCTGCTGGACCTGGAGCGCCTGGAGGCGGGTCGATTCCTTGTTCATGTCGGCATCGACGAGCTGGCCGACGCCGCGATCGATGGAATCCATCAGGCTCTGCGTGAAGGTTTTCTGCAGGTCGATCGAGCTCTTGGCGGCGCCGAGCACGGTGGCGGCGTCAGTAAGCTGACTCATGACGTTGTCGATCTTGGTGACCATCTGCGTGATGATGTCGTCGGTCACGCCCGTTGCCGTGATGTCGAGATTGAAGGCGGAGACGTTGTCGATCTTGACGGGCGTGACCGTCACCGCGGCTTGGGCGGTGGTGTTGGCGGCGATGTCGGTAGCGCCGCCGGCGATCGCGGTGGCATAGGCGGCGTCATACGCCGACTGGTCCGCGGCCGTGGAATAGATCGAGGTCTTGCGATCGAGGATGCCCTGGTTCTTGACGGCGGTGGAGAGGCCGGAATCGAACAGCTTGGTGCTCTCGACGTCGATGTCGATGGTGCCGAGCGAGATCGCGCCGGACGACGAGCGGTTGAAGGAAGAGACGATCTTGGCATCCGGCTGGACGCCGTCATTGGGAGCCGCCACCTGCGTGGACGTCACCGAAAGATAATTTGAGCCGGAGAAAGTGGCGGCGTCGGCGAAGGATTTCATTTGCGCCTGCAGCGCGGTGATTTCGGTCTGCGTCTTGGCCTTGTTGGCATCCGACTGGCCGACAGCCGACAGAAGCTTCGTCTTGATCTTGCCGATGGTATCCAGCACGTTGTTCATGCCGGTATAGGCGGTGTCGACCTTCGAGGCGCCGAGGCCGAGCGCGTCCTGCACGGTCGACAGCGCCGAATTGTCGGAGCGCATCGTGGTGGCGATCGACCAGTAGGCGGCGTTGTCGGAGGCCTCGGAGACCCGGTAGCCCGTCGAGATCCGCGCCTGCGTCTGCTCGAGCGACTTGTTGGTGGCGTTGAGGCTTTGAAGTGCAGTCAACGCCGCGGCGTTCGTCATGATGCTCGCCAAGAAACTCGCTCCTTCTCAAAAGCCGGCATGCCACGCAGGCCTCGACCTGCCCATCGGTTGCGATCGTGCCGGTCTGGCCGAGTCGACAACCTGTATCAATTGGTTAACCATACCTAGCGCGATATGGTTAATGGCCTGTTAAAAGTAGGCTTTGGAGACGTTAAGAAGCGAAGGTTGCGCGGGCCTTGAGCAAACGCAAATCGGGCCACGCTTTTGGCGCGGCCCGATGCTTTGACGTGGTCAGTATAGAACGATCAGCCGCGGAAGAGCGACAGGATCGACTGCGACGAGCCGTTGGCGATCGACAGCGCCTGGACGCCGAGCTGCTGCTGAACCTGCAGCGCCTGGAGGCGGGTCGATTCCTTGTTCATGTCGGCATCTACGAGCTGGCCGACGCCGCGATCGATGGAGTCCATCAGGCTCGAGGTGAAGGTCTTCTGCAGGTCGATCGAGCTCTTGGCGGCGCCGAGCTTGGTAGCGGCGGTCGTCATGGCCTTGAGCGCGATATCGACGACGTTCATCATCTCCTGAATCTGGCTGTCGCTGGCGCCCTTGCCCGTTGCCGAGTCGAAGATCTTCAGGCCGGCTACCGAGTAGGTGTCGCCGGCCGCCGCAGCCGCACCCAAGGTCGGGTTCTGTGCCGTGCCGACGATGGCGCCGGTCGCGCCGACGTAGTTGGCGTCGAGGATACCCTTCTGCGTTCCCGCCGTGGTGCCGGCTTCATAAAGCTTGATGCTTTCCACGTTGACGTCGATGGTCGAGATCGAAACCGAACCGGTGGCGCTGCGGTTGAAAGCCGAGACGATCTTGACGTCGGCAGCGGCGGTGGCGGGGCC
>NZ_RZSA01001009.1:0-2282 GCF_003998075.1 Mesorhizobium sp. M2A.F.Ca.ET.037.01.1.1
CCTCTATCTGTCGGCCTGGTCGACCGCCCCCGGCGTCGTTCAGTTCCGCGACGACATCTACGCCCTCGATGGCGCCCAAGAGCTGCAGATCAGCTCGGCTCAGTAAGCATTTGATCTTGTTTGCAAAAGCCGCCCATTGGGGCGGCTTTTTTGTTGCGGCATGAGGGTTCTGCAGCCGGCGCCGTTAACCTTCAAGAAGGATGCAACCCGATATAGGCTAAACAAGAGGGCGATAACGTATGCGTTGGCATATCAAAGCAATTGCAGTCGCGTTGGCCGTCGTTTTGGTTGCTCGATTTGCACTGTTTGACGACGCTGCGGAGTTCCGAAATTTCGCTGCATTGCTTATGCGGTACGGGCCAATGACTGTGGCGATCTGGGCGTTGGGGACTGTGCTTGCGTTGATAGCGATTTCACTGACGGCGAAACCCAAACAAGCGAGAGCCGTGTCGTTGCTGACCAGGGTAAACTACGTGTTGGTCGTAGTGCTACTTGGTGGCTCCATCGCCGCATTTAAACTCGGCTTCTTAGCGTAAATATTCGCCCGACCTGCTGGCCTCTCTGCCGAACTGCTATATCAGTCGCTGGTTCACCAGCCGCGCCACCGCTTGCGCGCGGTTGACGGCGCCGAGCTTGCGCCTGGCATTGTCGACATGGAAGCGCACGGTCGCCTCCGCGATGCCGAGGATCACCGAGATCTCCCAGTCGGTCTTGCCCTCGGCGACCAAAGCCAGGCTGTCGCGCTCGCGCGTCGTTAGCCTGACCGCCGTGGTCGGGGGCGGCGAGGTCAGGCTCATCAGCCTTTCCGTCAAGGCAAGGCCTGCCATGTGGATGGCGAACGCTTGTCCGGCGCAAACTCCCGCCGGCGAAAGCCGAGATGCAGCGAGGCGATCACGCCACCCGCGCCGTAAGAAGTGGCGCAGAGCGCGTCGTCGATATTCGCCTCGCTCAGCGCCTCCCAATAGGCGCCGTATTGCGCATCGTCGTGCGGCGCGAAATCGCTGAAGCGGTAGCTTGTGCGGCTCTCGCGGATCGCCCCCAGCAGCGGGTTGCATTCGAAGCAGACATAGTCGAAGGCCGGACTGCCGGGCCAGCCGCTCGGTGCCAGCCTGGTGATGAAGCCGCCGGCTGCCCAATGGCTGGCCGATGTCAGGATTGCCGCCGGCCTGCGGTAAAGCCTCGTCTGCAGATAGGAGGCGCCGAAATCTTCCATTGCCGCGAAGAGGGCCACGCTGGCGTCTTCGGCCGTGCGCGCCGCATACGCCGCCTCCACATGCGTCATCAATCGTGACAGCATCGTTCGCCCCAGTTTCAACCCACCCGGAACGCAGGGTTGCACGGGCCGTGCCATGCCGCAAGGGCAGGGGCGCTTCGTCTGTCAACCCCGCGTTTTCGAAAGGTTGATGGAGTTGGCCTCTCGCGTATCAGGAAAGACGCGGCGCCAGCCACACGCGCGCTTCTGCGGACCCGGCGCCCCTCTTCTGTATTTGCCACGCCGATTCCAGGACCTTGGCGTGGCGGCCGGCCACCCGGCGCCCCTTAGCAGCCTTGCGCTGACGCCGGGTGCCGGCCGGTTTTTTCGAATTTGGCTGGCGCTCCGGATATCGCGAGCCGCCGGATGCGCCCCGACATTGGGGGACGCTCTCGACCAAGCGCCGCGGCTGCGGCGAAAGAGCGGGCGTGGGCCGTCGGGGCGCATCTTCGCCTTGCTAAAATCTTCTGTGGCCGCTTCGAACGCTGCGCGCCGAGGCCCGCGAATCCGGCCGGATCGAGCTCGGAGTCAGGCTGGCCGGCATCGAGGCCGAGCGCGCCGAACTGCAGGCCATGCTGCGCCGCGGTGACATCAACTACCACACGGCGCGCAAGCTGTTGACCGAGATCACCTTCTCCGAAGCGATCCTCAAGGGCCGGGAACCGCGGGATTAGAACCAGGCGGCTTTGTCTTGGCGCAAACCGGCTAGCAAATTTCGCGCCGCAAACGTGGCGGCCCGAAAACAACTGTGTTAATGCGCGGCGACCTCGCAGACCTCCGGCCCCAAGGGAAAGCAAGCCATGTCAAATGCAGCGGCAGCCTCCAGCAAATTCGAATCCTTCTTCGAGACCACGCTTGCCGACGCCGATCCGGAAATCTTCGGCGCCATCCGCAACGAGCTCGGTCGCCAGCGCCATGAGATCGAGCTGATCGCGTCGGAAAACATCGTGTCGCGCGCCGTGCTCGAAGCGCAGGGCTCGATCATGACCAACAAATATGCCGAGGGCTATCCGGGCAAGCGCTACTATGG
>NZ_RZSA01000100.1:0-10960 GCF_003998075.1 Mesorhizobium sp. M2A.F.Ca.ET.037.01.1.1
GTCGATGAAAAGCGCAAGCCGATCGCCGGCACGGAATTCGTCATCCGTGCGGATCTCGCCTTCATCGCTATCGGCTTCGCCGGGCCGGCCGCCGTCGGGCCGGTGTCGGAGTTGGCTGGCCAGATGAAGATCGCCATTGACAGCCGCCGCTCGAAGAATGTCGAGGCCAATGACCGGGACTACAGGACCAGCGTCGAAAAGCTCTATGCGGCGGGCGACGTGCGGCGCGGCCAGTCGCTGGTCGTCTGGGCGATCCGCGAGGGCCGCCAGGCGGCGCGCGCCATCGATGAGGCGCTGATGGGATCGAGCGTGCTGCCGCGCTGAGTCCGTCTCGAGACCCTACTTGTGCGGCCACCTGAAGGCGCTTTCCGCCCTTCCGCTGCCCCGGGCAGCTTACGGACTGATCGCCGTGGTCGTTTCGGTTGTGGCCCCGGCCGCAGGCTGCCGCCTTGGCGGCCAAGAAAAATCGTCGGCGCGGCCGGGCGAAGCAGCGCTGGGTTTAAGTGCTTGGGGTGACACGGCGTGATCTCCGCCGTTGGCGGGAACAGGGCAGTGCAATAGTACTGCCCTGTTCCTTTTGATCAGAGGCCAGTGCGGATTTCTTCGGCAAGCGCCCTCAACGTCGTCTCGACGTCATCGCCGTTTGCCATCTTCTGCATCGCCACGGCCCATGCGTTCATGGCTTCGCCGAAGCCGACACGCGGTGTGAAAGCCAGCGCGGCTTGATCCTGTATCTTTTTGAAGCTGTCAACGAAGTTGTTGAACTCGGGCTGCGAAGCGTACTTAGTCTAGGTATCGTCCTGCCAGGTCGACGTGCGCGGCGGATTGACGAGCTGGCCAGCAAGGGCACCCTTGAGCGCCACCTGCTTGGAGGTGGCCCACGGGATGAACAGCCAGGCCGTGCCCTTCTTTTCGGAAGCCGCGTTCATGGCGAGAGCCCAGATCCAGATGTCAGAATCCAAGCTCGTGGCGCTCGGTGCGTGCAGCGGCGGAGCGAAGGCGATCTTGCCGGATGCCGGCTTCCCCGCAACATCGTTCCAGAAGCCGAACATTTTTGAGTCGATCGTCATCGCGGTGCGGCCGGACGAGATGCCGTCCACGACCTGGTTCCAGTTATCATTGGCGAAGGAAGGAGCCGCGCACTTCTTGATCATGTCCGAATGTAGTCGTATCCAGCATCGGTAAGCTTCGGATCACTCAGGTATTTGTCCAGCAGGCGCCACTCGGAGCGAGGTCCTACGCGGGCTGAATGCCAGTGCCGAACACATCCCATGCTGGCGACTTCGTCGTCAGTTGGATCGTCATCTTGTTCCAGTAAGAATCGTCTGGGTAGAGTTCCGGCGTGACCTTGATGCCGGGTCAGCTTCTCGAACTCCGGAAAGTTGCGCAGCGAGAGCATCCGCATAGGGGTGGATGTCGTAGGCCCAAGTTATGCTGGTCCCTTCGAATTGACGCCAGTTCACGGTGTCGGCAGCGGCCGAATTAGTGAGCGATGCCGAAACGGCAAGAAACGCCAAGTCAAAAGCAAGCTGTTTGCGTAGCGACGCGCACCTGTAACGAGTACGGGGAATGAGCGACCCATGTAATCCTCCCTGGGGCATTTTGCCAATTTTTGGGTCCACTCCTCCATCCCGAGTTTGCTCATAGCCACAATAAGCGGTTTCCAACGACCTCGCTCTGAATGCACCAGGCCAACTGGGTAAAAACGGGTAACCGGCACTTAAAGGCGATGTAGTATCGCCACCAGAAATACTGCTCCGTGGTGCTGGCCTTTGCCTGGGGGCGCAACACGGCAACTACCCGCTCAAAACGGTTGGTCCTCTACCTCTTATTCACCGTCGCTTTCCTCGCGGCCTAACCCGGCCGGAATATCCGTTGCCAGAAAAAGGCCTCGCGGCCGGTTCGAGGCGCATCCCTCCTCCGAAGCAGCACGCTCAAGTATCGTCACAAGCCCCGAGCGCTTCGCGTTCGGCGATGTCCAAATTCCGACAATGTCGGATACAGTCAGATCTACTGGATTGCGTTTGAATGGTTTTCTCATTTGGCACAGTACATGCGGGTCATCCGCAAAACACGTGACCGACCAACAAGAGTTCGCATGATCACCTTACCACAACATACAGCCGCCGCGGAACAATCACTTGGCCCCTGATCGCCCGCCCCGGCACCACAACCGGAGTCATCGATGTTCTGACAGGCTGCCCAAGGATACCTGCTGCAACAGGGCTTGCCCTGGTGACGACCACTCCGGCTCCGCCGGTTACCGACGAGGGCAAAGTGACGGATTTCCTGCTTTTCAACGGCATGGAGGTGGCTGTCATTCCCGACCACCGCGCCGCTCGTCACCGATATGGTCTGGTGCAGGATCGGCAGCGCGGATGAGCCGCCGGGGATATCTGCATGTCTTCGAGCATCTGATGCTCAAGGCGCCTCATGACGAGCACGGCTCCGTCGCCTGGAGAGATTGAACCCAAAGGGAGATTCAGATGTCTGAAGCGAATCAGGAAAAGTTGGACGCATTCTTGGGGAAAATGGTCGGCGATCTCGGTGCGATCGCAACGGGCGCGGGAGTCCTGCTGGGGGACAGACTCGGCCTGTTTAAGGCATTGCGCGAAGGCGGCAAGATGACGGCCGCCGAACTTTCGACACGCACCGGCACCCAGGAACGCCTCGTAAGGGAATGGCTTTCCGGGCAGGCGGCGGCGGGTTACGTCGACTACGATGAAGCGAGCGACAAATTCTATCTCAACGCCGAGCAAGAGCTGGTGTTCGCTGATGAAGACAGCCCGGCCTTCATGGCAGGCGCATTCGAGTTCCTGTCCGCGCTGTGGCTCGATGAAGAAAAGGTGAGGCAGGCATTCCAGTCCGGCAAGGGCGTCGGGTGGCACGATCATAGCGCGTGTCTGTTTCGCGGTACGGAACGGTTCTTCCGTCCAGGCTACAATGCCAATCTGATCGACTCCTGGCTGCCGGCCTTGGAGGGCGTCGTCGAGAAGCTCGAACGCGGCGTGGACGTCGCGGATGTTGGATGCGGTCATGGTGCATCGACCGTGCTCATGGCACAGGCCTTCCCCAATTCGCGCTTCGTCGGCTTCGACTATCATGCCCCCTCGATTGAGCGCGCCCGCAAGGCGGCCGAGGTAGCCGGCGTCGGCGTTAACACGCGGTTCGACGTGGCGGCCGCCAAGAGCTATCCCGGAACGTATGACCTCGTCACATTCTTCGATTGCCTTCACGACATGGGCGACCCGACGGGCGCCGCCACCCATGTCCACGGATCGCTCAAGCCGGACGGCACGTGGATGATCGTCGAGCCGTTCGCGCATGATCATCTGGCGGCGAACCTCAATCCCGTCGGCCGCGTTTACTATGCCGCTTCCACTTTCGTGTGCACGCCCGCATCCGTGTCGCAGGAAGTCGGGCTCGCGCTTGGAGCCCAGGCCGGTGAGGCGAGGCTGCGCAAGGTTGTGACCGGCGGCGGCTTCAAGCGATTGCGTCGCGCCGCGGAGACACCGTTCAACATGGTGCTGGAGGCCCGCCCTTAGCGTGGCCGTCGCCAGAAATTGCAGCTCATCGCATTTGATTGAAGATCACCGCCAAAAATCCGGACGCATCGGGGACATTTTCAAGGCGCCTGGGTTCACGCAGAGGTCGCTGCCGAGTTGTGTGCCAAGAGTCCCATACGTTGCGGCTCAGAAAGGACCCGACGCACGGCTACGAACATGCCCATAGTGATGGCCGCTATAATCACATATGCCCACCATGGCGCGTTCACAAAGCTGGTAAGCCACGTCGCACCGAACGCGCTTACGACAAAAACGAGAGCCTCGATAAAATGACTGAGCCTGTACACATTCAGTCGTCTCATCCTCATACCACCCATCCAAAGACTGAGCTTGTTGCGCTACTGCGACAGAGCCTAACATATTGGAGAGCGCTCACTATTTCTATGCTAAACAGTCTCGCCTGAGTATATGTTTTGAGTCGCTAATTATGGAATTCTGCCAGTCTGCATTTCCCCTGATCTGATGTAGAGCAGCTTCTAAGTGGGAATTAGTCCCCCATCGACCGGATCGGGCGACACGAACATGCGCTGAAGGCTTGGCGGAACGGCTACTGGGACCATGATGCTACTCGAATGCAAGATCGTGTCAGAACGTCCCGGGAAGGCTGCAGGCAGGGGATGTCAGGTCAATCAGCCTATAGATATGATACCGCCCATTCGCTGAGACTTCACGATGGGCATAGGAGGTGGGAATTCGTGCCTTGAGATGGACGCGGCTGTCGGAGCAGGCGAGCACGGCAGCAGCGATGGCCTGAACCTTCGGGCCGCTGACAAAAACGTTCACCACCGCACGCGAGCCGAACCCGTCGAGATACGTCTCGAAAGCATCGAGGTGGGCCATCAGCCCGAAAGCCTGGATGTCGCGAACTTCGCCATCTTCGAGCCGGTGGGTTTCACGTACCTTGGCCACCTGTTGATCGAGCAAAGCATCGATATGCGCATTCTTCTCGCTTCTTGGGACGAGGAGCGAGATCCGTTCCGGACTGACGATATCGATCAATCCGTAGAATACGTCGGCATCTCCTCCGATCCCCACGAGCAGGACTTTCTCTTCGCCCATTCCTCCGCTGCCTTGAAGATGAGGGACGGTGACGTATCGGTCCAAGCCGCTGGAAAAATCCTCTTTGCCGATCGCGTTCCCGTAGATACCTTCGGCGTACCCGAATTCGAGAGACTGAATCGACATTTTCTTGAATGCCACCGCAATCAGCCATTGGATGTAGATTCGCGGCATCGTCGAGCACTCGACGAAAACCTTCCGCAGGCTTCCTTCGTATGAGCCACATGAAGCGGCCATCTGAGTGAGCAGGTGATCGAGGAGATTGATGTTCTTCTGATACTCGATGGAAGGCTCGAGGGTGATCGCAGTCACTTCGACGCCCCATCGGGTACCCATAGCGATGAGCTTTCGCCGGTTTTCTTCGACGGCTGGGACGTTCGCTTCCTTCAGAGCAAAGTCCAGAACCACGATTTTGCCGACCTTCAGGTCAAGATGGTTTTCGAACGCGGCGAAACGCGTTTCCCATCCAAGCGCGACGATCGCGATATCTGCCTCCATCGTTTCGCAGGTACCTGCATCTCTCGCCTTCTCAGTGACGGCCAGATGGCCGAAGACTCGATACTCGACAGTTGAAGCGGTCATTCGAGATCGCTCTCGAAAAGCGAGTGCTGGAATTCGGTCTTGAGTGCGGGCCGCGCGACGAGCTCCTTAAACACCGAGTCGGCCCAGTCTTCTGGGAGCCGATGCCTGGTAAAAAGCAGGTCGACCATCTGCGCCGCAGGGATTGTGTTGATTTCGTACGGGCCGCGATAGGAGAACCCGAAGTAAGGTGCAAATCGCCGATGCAATCTGATCAGCATCTCCTTCGATGCGGGGTCGGCGCGGTCCACCTCAAAGTTGCCGGCGGCGGAGACCTCCCGGATAAACCCATCCCTTTCCGCCCGACGCAGGACCTCGTCCAGTTTTCCGCTGGGTTGCTCCAGTCGGTTCACCAGCGAGCGCATTTCCTTTAGATCAACCCTGAAAATGCCTCTCTCTGTCGTTCCTAGAGCATTTTCTTCGGCAAACTCTGTCTGGAGGCGAGCGGTCAGGTAACCCAACGCCCGCACCATGCGCACGCTCTCTTCTTCGTACGGATGTGAAAGCGCCTGAAGTCCATCAAGCTTCCGTTGAGAGGCGGCGTTCACAGCCTGTCTCTGCTGTTCGAGATGAATCTGTAAATCCGAGTTGATGAATTCCACCAGTTTTCGTGGATCACTGGAACTCGGAACACTGCGGCGGAAGATCTCTCCCATTATATCAAGGAAATCGCGTATACAGACGTCGCTCAATGATGTGATGATCTGGTGCCCTACGTACGGGTAGTCATGCAGACGCAGCATCTGGCACGCTTTCAGAAAAGCCCATCCCTGTTTCCGGGCGATCGACCTCTTCAGATTTGAAGCATCCGCCTTGCTCATGGGCCGGCGCTTGATTTCCGGGTTCATGAGCGCGAGCGCCAGCCCTTCGGCATAAGGGCGCGCTTTTCGATCAAGAAGGAATTGCTGCTGATCCGCCGTCCTCAAATTCACGGAGAGGAATTCACGTGCTGCATCAGCGAGTGCCACAAGCTCTTCTCTGCCCTCGGAATGACCCGATATGATAACCCGCTCGATGATGTCATTGACGGAAAGCCGCCCCAGCCGGTTTTTGAGCGAAAACGCGCTGAGCGCATCGTTGCGCTTGAGATCACTCCGCAGATGGTCAGGAAGCGCATAGTAGAGCCGAAGCGACGACACGTTCTCGCACAGCGTGGCGAACTCCCTCGGATCGACTGAATCAAGATTCTCGACGTCCCGGTCAGCATTCGAGAGCGACTGGCCGGGTATGATCGTCCGGATCGTGTCGTAAAGGCCGCCGATGTAGGCGAGGACCCATTTCACATTGCCGCGCGTCTTCCTCACCAAGGTGTTCAGGAACTGCTGTTGGAGCGGTGTCAGTGCCTCACAGTCGTCAATCAGGATCTTGAAGAAGGGCGCCCTGTCACCGGCGAAAGATGGGCCATTTAAAAGTGGGGTGATCGCGGTCGCGACCTTGTTAATGATCGCGCCAGGGTCTGTCGCTCTGAAGCCGGTCGCTCCCTCATCGGCGGCAAAGAAGAACGCGTTGAAGCATTCGTCGACGTACCGGGTTATCCCACCCCGCAGCTCATCTATGCTGAAGAAGTCGAGACGGGCAGGTTGGGGTATGAAGTGCAGCACTTCGCGATGCAGTGCCAAGGCGACGTCCCTATCTTCAGAGGCCCGGTATTTCAAGTGGCTGTCGCGTCTGAGCTGGCTGATGCTCTCGAGCAGGCGTTCGACTATCTTCAGCTCCAGATAGTGAGAGAAGATTACGAATTGCCGCGGGATCACGGCGGCCGTGTCGAAGCGTATCCGCTCCGGAATGAGGTTCAGAACCGCGTTGTCGATTAGGGGCGAAAATGTCTCATTGAGCTGGAAGAAGACGCCATACCAGCCGAGCTTGCCGACTTGGTCCGCGAGACTTTTGTCTTCGAGGATATGAACTGTGGAAAGCGAGCGAAGAATACTGGTCTTGCCGCTGCCTCTCGTCCCTGCGACGAAGACCGGCTTGGCGGCGGCAGAAATCAAGGCCGACTTCTGACTGAACCACAGTATCGGGCGACTTTCGTACTCGATCCTGTTGGGGCCGAACGGATTCTCCATCTCTATTCGTCCCTTACCTTAATGCGCCAAGCCGAGTTTGCCTTCGTGAGGCCGTCTATCTCGACGAAGCGCGCCGCTTGGAGCATCAGAAGAGAGTCTTCCAAATCTAGCCCGAGCTCGGCGGAGGCGGCAATCTCAGTGATCTCGTCCCAGAAGAGTAACCCATTCCCGCGCCTGGTGGCATGGTCGCGCAGTCGGCGCATCAGGTCAAACGTGTCGTTGTTCAGAAAGGCCTTGCCGTTGGACATAGTCGAGATGAAGCAATGTTCGCCTTCCATGACCGTCCCGTCGGCGACATTGGTGCGGTAGGGTATAAGTCGGATGCCGACGAGCTCTCCCTGATCGGTCGTGAAGAAGACGAGCTCATTGAAACCTGACTGTATCTCTGGTGCTGAGATGCAGATCAATTTGCCGTCCGGAAACCTTGGATCGTTGACGATCTCGACCGGATCGGCATGTATGTGTCCATGCAGGTAGACGATAGGCTTGTTGCCCTGCAGCAGCTGAGTTCTGACAAATCCGCTGTTGAGCATCTCCGCGTATGGCGTAATGCGCGGAGTCTTTTGTGGCAGCAGATTGTGATGGCCGATCATGATGCCGTAACGCATGTCGGGCTGCTGGAGCAATTCCTGTAGGCCTGCAAGCATCTCACGCGAGATGTATGGCGTGTCCATCTGACCGTAATACTCGTCGTCGGACGCCTCCTTGTCTGGATCGCTGGGAGGTGTCGCGGGCGAATGTCCCGAGGTGTCCGGCGAGCCGAGATCTACAGGTTCTGTAGAAGGACCGAGTGCCTCGAGACGATCACGAAGGAACGCGGGAAGGTTCTGAAGCTCCCAACTGCCTATCGCTGTGTTGACGAGGATGAAGTTTGCGCCTGCGGATCCTGTCGGAAGTCTGAAGTGCACGGGTTGGTCCACGGGAACGGTCTGCCAACCCAAGCGGGCGGCTAAACTCGCCATTTCGCTGAATTTCTCAGTCGGTCCAAGTTCGCGCGCGTCATCACGGTTCACATCGTGATTTCCCGGTACGAATATCAACGGAAGCGCCTTTGAACTGCGCCCCTGTGCGCGGCAGAGCAACGTGAAATGCTGGAATGCCGAAGCAATGAAAGTCTTGTCGCCACGGCTCGTGAAATCCCCCATGAAGGCGATCGAATCCAAGGGCTTCGAAGTCGTCAGCCGCCGAAGCTTCGTCAAGACGGCACGCAGCGAAGACGCGCGTAGCTTCTGCGTTATTTTCGGAGCGAACTTGCTATCCTTGGCATCGATGTTGCTAGAGGAAGGATGCCAATCCGGATAGTGAATATCGCCTACTTGAAGGATTCGCACCCGTCGCATAACTCGCCCCCCCGCCGAGAGCCATAGACTAATCCGTTCGCTTTTGCCAAGCGCGAAACGATCATCCGACCGCATCGCCTGGAAAGCGCGTTTATCTTTTTGTTGGTAATGGAGAGGCACGACGCAATTGTGCCCCCGGTTGCTTGTCTGCCCACCAAATGGGCACTCAATCTGGGCGCATGGCTTATGATTTCTCGAGTTTGTCCCATAACGAGTTTGAGGATTTGGCCCGCGACCTCGTAGGTCGCGAGATCGACAAGCGTTTCGAGGCCTTTCCCGAGGGACCGGACGACGCGATGGATGGTCGACATGCCCTTGCCGGCGGCGACATTGTGCAGGCGAAGCACTACCAGCGGTCAGGCTTCTCGGCGCTGAAATCCAAGATGAAGAGCGAGCGCACAGCCATTGATGGCTTGGCGCCCTCGCGATACTTCCTCGTCACGTCGGCTTCGCCCGCGGCAGGCGGACACCGGCATGCGCAGCAGGATGAAGCCAGTGAGGGCCAGTAATACACGACAATAGTCATTAGGCTAGAGTACAGTCGCCTTGGGAGGCTGTTCGAATTCAATCCGGCGCTTTTCGGCATCCTTTTTTCGTTTGGTGGTGTCGATACGATATTGGTCAATTCCATCAAGATCGCTCTTCATATCGTTTGGTGTTGGAACTGGAATGGCCTTGGCGGACGCCATGTCATGTCCAGAACGCTCCGAAACTCGCTTCATGGCCCAATAGATTCGCTTGTGGTCTTCGTCCTCGACCACCACACCCTTCAGGCTCTGTGTCTTGACATCGCTGTTAAATCGCTCGACGACTTTACCGAGCAGGATTTCTTCAACGAGCCTCTCCCAGGTTTCCCGAAGATCGCTGTAGAAATCCTTCGCTGACCTTCGCCAAGCATCGGTGGTGAAATCAGTGGCGCCGTCGAAGCTCTTCAGGCGCGTCTTGAGAGTCTCGATGCGCTTCGTGACAGACTGTGCGATCCACGGCTCGTCAGTTTCGCTAATCAAGCCAAAACCGGCAGATTCGGACTTGTTGATGTAGTTTCGAACAAGGGGAATCGGCGGATTGGCCTGCGCAGCTGCGTCAACCACCTCGTTGAAGAACAGAAGATTATGGGTGAAAATAATAATCTGACGTCCTGTGGCCGCTTCTTTTACGAGCCTTGCCGCGACCCGCCTGATCCGAACATGGTCGAGAGATGACACGGGGTCGTCGATGATCATGCCTTGACGCGATGTGTCTCCTCCGACCTCGGCTAAGAAACAGGCCAGGGCAAGCGCGCGCTGCTCTCCTTCGCTTAAGACCTTGCTGTTTGAGATCGCTTTTGCCGCGTTGAGCCCGACCTCGAAATAGCTCTGCCCATCTTGACTACGATCATTAACTGCGAACGGGATGTGCGTTAACGCCAGAGTCTCAATCTCGGCGACGACGCGCTTTTCGAGATCCTGCATGACGAGGCTTCGTCGAAGCGACGTCATCTGCCGTGACACCGAGCCTGTTTCGACAGCATCGCAGCATGAGAGAAGCTTGCGCCGCTCTTCGAGATTCGCCAAGCGCGCGAGAACGATGGTGAGATCGTCGCCCAGTTTTTTCCGATCCTTGAGTGTATCGCGACGAGCTCGATCGGTAGCGCGGTTCCCGTCGTCGGCCGCTGCCTTGTCGTCCGTCAGCGCTTCGGCCTCTAGCGCCTCCGCCTCCGTTCGGAGTTTCGATGCAACTGGCGCCGCAAGTTGCGGGAACGCAGCGTACTCGGACAGCGCAGCCGCAACGACAATTGCATCACGCCTTTTACCTGCCTCGACATAATATGCCGAGATCAGGGCCACCATCGCCTTGCGTGCGGCGGACAGATCGCCAAACTCTCCGAGAGCCGCCTCAACCGCCTCCCCGGTCGCAATGGTGAGTCCTTTGATTTGGCGCAGGGCCTCTTCATGGGCAATAGATGCGACTTGCGCCGCCTTATTTGCGGCGCCCGTTACGAAGTCATTGAAGGATTGGATCCGCCCCGCGGCGTCCGCCGTCATCGGCTCCTGGCAGAGCATGCAACGATCGCCTTCCTGATCTGGCAAGTGCTGATGATCGATGCCAGTGACGCTCGCTAAATAGGCTCGTGCATGGTCGAACATATACCGCCAGGGAGAAAGCCCAACGCCGCTCAACGGCATAGTCGCGAACGCTCCTGAGGCGGCAAGTTGTGCAGCCTGCGCTGTAGAATCGGCTGTTGCATATAGATTGCGATAAATCTCGAGGGCCGCCGCTGAGAGAGCCGCGTCGATCTGTTCAGATGCAGTCAGCAGTTTTTCCAAGGCCGCCTTGGCACGCCGACGCTTTGTCGCCATCGTTGAAGGGT
>NZ_RZSA01001010.1:0-2281 GCF_003998075.1 Mesorhizobium sp. M2A.F.Ca.ET.037.01.1.1
CCGATATCGCGTTCGAAGACGCCGGGCAGCTGGCGCGCCGCTTCCCATGGCTGTCGGTCGAAGGCATTTCCGCCGGCGCCTATGGCCGCAGCGGCGAGGGCTGGTTCGACGCGCATGCGCTGTTGACGCTGTTCCGCAAGGCGCTGCGCGACAGGAAGATCGATTTCATCACGGCTTCCGCCACCGGCATCAAGCGCGAGGGCAACCGCGTCACCGCTGTGTCGCTGGACAATGGCGAGACGCTGGAAGCCGGCACCGTCGTCAACGCCGCCGGGCCGAATGCCGGCAAGGTTGCGGCTTTTGCCGGGCTCGAACTGCCGGTCGAGCCGCGCAAGCGCAACGTCTTCGTGTTCGAGGCGCGCGAGAAATATGCAGACATGCCGCTCTTGGTCGATCCGTCCGGCATCTATGTGCGGCCGGAAGGCTCGGTCTACCTCACCGGCGGCGCCGAGCCGGAGGAAGGCGATGTCGCGCCCGACCCCAAGGACTTTGAGGTCAACTGGCCGCTGTTCGAAGAGGTGATCTGGCCGGTTCTGGCCACCCGCATCCCGGCTTTCGAGGCGATCAAGCCGACGCGCGCCTGGGTCGGGCACTACGACTACAATACGCTCGACCAGAACGGGGTGATCGGGCCGCATCCGGAGGTCGCAAACTTCCTGTTCGCCAACGGTTTTTCCGGCCACGGCCTGCAGCAGGCGCCGGCGGTCGGCAAGTCGATCGCGGAGCTTGTCATGCATGGCGGGTATCGCACGGTGGATTGCACGGCGTTCGGCTATGAGCGGGTGGCGGAAGGAAGGGCGTTCAGGGAGCTGAATGTGATTTGAGTCGCTCGCGGCTTTCCTTGGACGCTGGTACGAGGCCCCCTCTCTGTCCTGCCGGACATCTCCCCCTCATGGGGGGAGATCGGCAGTTTCGGCGACGGCGCTTTTCCTGCAACGCCGGAGATTGGCGAAAGCCGGCGTGACATCCGATCTCCCCCCTTGAGGGGGAGATGCCCGGCAGGGCAGAGAGGGGGCGAAGGATCGCGGCGTCTGTTTTCATGTCGCCGCGTGAAAATACCCCTGCAGCCACCCAAGCACGCGCGCCCAGCCTTCGGCATGTTCGGCCGCGGCGTCCGGAAAACCCGCGAATCCGCCGTGGCAGATGGTGAGCCGCGTGTCGCCGCCGATTGGCTCAAGCAGATAGGCCACTGTCGTTTCCTTGCGGCCAAGCGCCGGATGGGCCCAGTCGTAGCGCCGTGTCTGCACGATGCGGCGCGGCATCTCGATTTCCAGAAACTCGCCGCTCGCAGGGAGCCGTCGACCGTCGGCCGTTTCCACGACGACGCTCCAGCTTCCGCCGACGCGAAGATCGGCGTTCCATCCGATCATACGATAGGTTTCGGGCGAACCCCACCAGCGTTCGACCTCAGTGGTGACCAGCGCGGCAATGACCTCGTCCGGCGAGGCGGGAAGCTCGGCCGAGGCCATGACCGTATCGGCGTTCGCCATGGCTTGCGGCAAGAATAGTTGAAGCATCGCGCGCACGCCCAGCGAAATTGTCTCGTGTCCGAAACGAAGTTCAGCCCTTCGACGGCGGGCGCTCGAAACCCTTGCCGGTTTCGAGCAGGCTCTTGAGGCTCGCCAGCACCAGCGGCCAGCCCTTGGAGACGTTGGCGATCAGCCTGTGCGGGCCGTCGGCCTCATGGATGACGGCGAGTTTTATCAATTCGCCGTCCGGCTCGATGGTGAAGGTGCAGCGCGTGTAGCCGTCCTCCTTCATCTCCGGCAGCCATTCGTTGCGCCATTTGATCACCAGGCGTTTCGGCGGGTCGACCTCCAGGATCTCGCCGGAATCGGCGACGCGCCCTTCGGGGAAGATCAGCTTCCAGCTCGAGCCGACCTTCCAGTCGCTCTCCTGATGGGAGCAGAGGAAGAACTGCCGGTTGAATTCCGGATCGGTCAGCGCCTGCCAAAGCTTTTCAGGCGTGGTGCGGATATAGGTGACATAGACAAAGCTGTTCTCGCTCACGGCTCTTCCCTTTCAAGGCGTTGCTTCAAGTCGCTCAATGCGTTGAGCCGATGGCGCTCGAACTTGCCGATCCAGCGCTCGGCGATCTCGTTGATCGGAACGGGGTTGAGGTAGTGCTCCTTTTCGCGGCCGCGGCGCATGGTGGTGACGAGGTTCGCCTCCTCGAGAACCGCCAGATGCTTGGTCACCGCCTGGCGCGTCATATCCATGTGCTCGCAGAGCGCGTTGAGGGTCTGCCCGTTCCTAGCATGGAGGCTGTCCAGCAATTGCC
>NZ_RZSA01001011.1:0-2281 GCF_003998075.1 Mesorhizobium sp. M2A.F.Ca.ET.037.01.1.1
AAATCATGCAGCACGTCGATCGAACGCAGCAGCACCTTGACCGGCTTGCCGACCGGCAGATGAAGATCGGCGGCTTGGACCAGGACATCGTCCTGCCCGTTCGGGTCCTTGGGGGCGACGCCCAACGGATTGTCGGCGGTGACATCCCGGGTGTCGGAAGTGCCGAGCTTGCCGTCCTTGCCCGGCAAACGGAAGCTCCACTGCCATTGCTGGGCGACGACCTCGATTGCGGTTGCATCGCCTGGCACCGTGACGAAGCGGCTCCAGACGAACAGGCCGGGAACCAGCAAAGCGGTGACGCCGAGCGCGGTGACGATCATCAGCCACGATTCAAGGCGCTTGTTCTCGGGTTCGTATGCCGCGCGATTGCCTTCCCGATGCCGGAAGCGGAAGACGCAATAAGCCATGAACAGGACGACAGCGGCAAAGACGATGCCGGTGATCCAGAAGCTGATGATGATGGTGTTGTCGATATAGTCCCAGTTCGAGGCAATAGGCGTCCACCACCATGGGCTCAGGAGGTGGAACAACACCGAGCCCACGACGATCAAAACGAGTACAAGCACAACGGCCATGTCCCGTTCCTCCCGGCATTCCAAACGCGCGAAGCGCCCCGAAATGCCAAGCGCATCATGCTCGATTTCCGGTTGAAATTCCAGAGCCGACTATCTGATTGGAAAAATGTTGCTTTTTACGCCCGGTTTTCGAGGCGCAAGGCGGCGGCTGCCAGATGGCCGGAACGCCATGCCAGCGCGATCGCTATTTCTCTGGATCATGCTCCAGCTTGCTCTAGCGGCACCATTTCTCCACGGCAATCGCAATTGCCTTCGTGCAATCAACGAGGTCGCGCACCGAAACGCGCTCATTGGGCTGATGCGCCTGCGCCGGGTCGCCGGGACCGAAATTGACGGTCGGCGTGCTGCCGAGGCCTGTCGGCAGGCCGATGTCGCTATGCGCGCCGAAGCCGCTCAGCGCCGGCGACAGATTGGCGTCCTTCACGGCCTCCTGGAAGACACTCACAAACGGACTGTCGGAGGGGATTTCGGCGCAGTCGGCATCAAGAATCCATTCGACCCGGGCAGGGTGCCGGCGCAGATAAGGGTCCGCCTGGCAGATATTGGCGATATGCTCTTCGATCTCGCGCTTGACGTTGCCGCCCAGCCTGAATTCGTCATGCTCGCTCGGCAGGTACTGCGCGTCGATGATGATCTCGCCGCGACCAGCCATGGAGGAGGGGTGCTCCCCGGCATTGATCTGGGTGACGATGATCTGGTTGGGCAGGTCCATCAGCGGATGGTTCTTCCTGGGGTCGAACATCCAGCGCCGGTTTAGGATATCAATGCCGTCGAGGATCTGCCGGCAGAGCTGAACCGCATCGACCGGGCCGCTCGAATACCAGGCGTTCGGCGTCAACTCCGCATGGCCGCCGATACCGTCGATGATGATCCTGCCCCACAATATGCCGTGGCAGAGCGGCGCGATCTTGTTTGCCGTCGGCTCGGTCATGATGCCGGCATCGGCGCTAAAGCCGCGATCGACCATGGCCAGCGACCCCATGCCGCCGATCTCCTCGTCGACGACGGTGGTGAAGACGATGTCTCCGGAAAGACTGACGCCGAGCCCCTTCAGGATTTCGACCGCCATCAGCATGCAGGCGACGCCGCCCTTCATGTCGACGGTGCCGCGCCCATGCAGGAAACCGTCCTTCAGCACGGGCTGGAACGGATCGGTTGCCCAGTGTCCGGCTGCGCCTGGCGGCACGACGTCGATATGACCGGTCAGCATGATAGAGCGGCCGCCGCCCGTGCCCTTCAGCACGCCGCCCAGATTGGGCCGGCCTTCAAAAGTCCTGCCCTTGTTGGCGCCGGCGCGTCCCTTGTATTTTTCATAGAGCGCCGGGCCGTCCGGGTCCCACAGATCGGTGGTGAAGCCGAGCGCCTCCAGGCGCTTCTGCAGATAGAGCTGGCAGTCGCGCTCGCCCGGGCCGGCCTCTTTCGGATTGGATTTCACGATCGAGGGGAAGGCGACGAGATCGCTCAGCGTCTCGACGATGCGATCGGCCGCTGCCTCGACGCGCGCGGCGATGGTCTCTTCCATGGAAGGCATTAGGATCTCCAACGTAGGGAAAGCCGGTCGGCAAGAAGGACGAACACCAGAAGGGCGCCGACGATCCCCACTTGCCAGACCGTGTTGATGTTCAGTTGCAGCAGGCCGGTCTTGAGCGTGACCAGGAGCAGCACGGCCGCGAACACGCCGCCGACGCCGCCGCGCCCGCCAGTGA
>NZ_RZSA01001012.1:0-2280 GCF_003998075.1 Mesorhizobium sp. M2A.F.Ca.ET.037.01.1.1
AAGGTGCGGTCTTTGCTATCGCGCGCATGGAATCGCTGCGCGCCCAAGCGGCGCTCAAGCGGTTCGGCATCGCCGACATCGTCGGCGCTGAGCGCATTTTCCACTGCGTCGACGCGGCGATCAAATCACTTGGTCCGGGGAAACCGCAGCTCAAGGAACAGGATAGCATGCCATGAACGACCCCCGACGGGCAGCGGCAGGCTTTTTCAGCCAACGCGCCGGGCGCGATAGGCGCCCGGCGCCTCTCCCATCTCGCGCCGAAACCGACGGTTGAAGCTCGACAGATCGTTGAAGCCTGTGTCGAAGGCGATTGTCGAGATCGTCGCGTCCGAGTTGCGCAGCCGCACGGCGGCCCGATGCAGCCTTGTCCTGAGCAGGAACTGATAGGGCGTCATGCCGGCCACATGCCGGAAGATGCGTAGGAAATGATACGGGCTCGTCGCCGTGGCGCCGGCGAGCTCGGCCAGCGAGAGCGGCCGCTCGGCATTGAGCTCGATCAGCCGCACCGCTTCGGCAACGCGTTTCTGATCGCGGCGGCTTGGTGTCCGCGCCGTTCTGAAAGAACCGGCGGCAGCCGCGACCACCGCGCCGGCAAGGCGTAGGCCGAGTTCCTCGAACGCCTCGTTGTCGCTCCTTTCGCGCGCAGCCTCCGCCTCGGCCAGCAAAGGCGCGAGCGCCGGCAAGGGCGGCAGGCGCGGATCGGCGAAGCCCAGCCGCTTCGCGCCCGGCAGTTCGGCCACGACGCGCTCCAGATAGGCTGGCGAAAAATGGAAGGAAAGGCAGCGGTCACCGGCGCCGTGCTCATGCCCGCATTCATAGCAGGCGCCGGGATTTCCGAGCAGGATGGCACCCGGCGCCAGCTTCGCCGTGCCCTGGCGCGTGCGGTAGCGGAACGTGCCGCTGGCCACCGCGGCGACGCAGAAGCCGCGATGTCCTTCCTCGAACGGCCTGTCGCCCGCGGCGGCGGTACACACCACGTCGGACACCTGCCAGCCTGATCCGGAAGCCAGAGTTCTCTGCGCTGTTGTCATGCCCGAACGATAGCAATTTTTCCCAAGCGGCGAACCCCGCCTGCCCCTATTGCTTGCCCTCTCCTGACAAACGAGGCAGCAACCATGACTAATCCCTTTGCCGAAGCCTTGCACAGCGACGACCCCATTCCGGATCTCGCCGAAAAGCTGAAGCTCTACGGCCGCTTCATCGGCGCCTGGACATTCGATGCCACGCGCATTCTAGAGGACGGCACAAAGCTCACCGGTCGCGGCGAGGTGCATTTCGGCTGGGTTCTGGAAGGCAGGGCCTTGCAGGACGTCTGGATACTGCCCGCCCGCGACGCGGGTCCCTCCCCGTCGCTCGGACCGTGGACCTTCTACGGCACGACATTGCGCGTCTACGATCCCGGCGCCGACGCCTGGCACATCTTCTGGAGCGACCCGCGCAATCAGTACTACAGCCGGCAGCTCGGCAGCGCCGAGGGCGACACGATCGTCCAGGTCGGCGCCGACGGAACCGGCGCGTCGGTACGCTGGAGCTTTTCGCGCATTACCGAAAACTCGTTCCGCTGGCTGGGCGAGCGCTCGCATGACGGCGGCGCGACCTGGCGCATGGAGGTGGAGTTTTTGGCCCGGCGGGTGGGTGAGAGCTGATGACTACCGAAGATCGCAGCGGCACAAAACAAGAGCCGTAGCCATCCTTTGCGCCGCCGGGCTTCACCAGGTTCGCGAAACCATCTTCCCGCCTGTTTCCAGCGCCTGGGCTTTGCTTTACCAATTGCAGAGGCTGGGCTTCGCCTGGCGGGAGGGGCCAGCGATGCCGAGTTTCGACAGCCTGTTCAACGCCTTCGTCACCATACTGGTGACCATCGACCCGCCGGGGCTGGCGCCGCTCTTCCTCGCCGTGACGCGCGGCATGAACCGAGAGGAGCGCCAACAGGTCTCGGTGCGCGCCTCGGTGATCGGCTTTCTGGTCATGGCGCTGTTCGCGGTTGCCGGCGCCTCGATCCTGTCGGTGTTCGGCATCACGCTGCCGGCCTTCCGCGTCGCCGGCGGCTTTCTCTTGTTCTTCATCGCCTTCGAAATGGTGTTCGAGCGCCGCCAGGACCGCAAGGAGAAGATCGGCGACGTCGCCATCACCAAGGACATGATCCACAACATCGCCGCCTTCCCGCTGGCGATCCCGCTGATCGCCGGCCCTGGCGCGATCTCGGCGACCGTGCTGTTGTCGGGACATTTCGAAGGCTTTGCCGCGCAGGCAGCCCTGGTCGGCATCATCTTCCTCTGC
>NZ_RZSA01001013.1:0-2275 GCF_003998075.1 Mesorhizobium sp. M2A.F.Ca.ET.037.01.1.1
GAACGATGTTGGTCATTTCCTGTCTCCATTTTGCTCGTCCGGGGGAGAAGTCCCTCCGAACGAGACCCGGCCAAGGCCGTCGGGAGCCGCCTGCAACCGGAGCGGAACGCACGAGGCTTGCCCCCAAGGCCCGGAGTGGAGCGGGCAGGCGCGAAGCGCCAACACGGTCCGGAGCCGCGGGGGTTGCGGTCGGAAACCGAACGGACTTAGGGGCTTATTTCGTTTCGGAGGGATTTTTTCCACCGGCAGCAGAACCGGAGACGGGATGGCCGCGAACGATCGCCGCCGGCAACATCGAAGCAATGCCCCTCAATGCCGGGCGCGGCGCAGGGGGCCTCATCGCTTCCGCCGACCTCCCGATTCCTGCCTGATCGATGGCGGCTGTGCTCGACGGCGAACGACGGCTTCGCAGCAGACCGGAGGCAATGCGCCACGCGCTCGGCGGAATGGCGAGGTGCCGAACGCCTCCACGTGAACGGCAAACGGATCCCGGTCCGCGCATGCAGCCATTCCGCAATCTGGGAAAGCGCGCCGGCGCCTTGCGGAAAGCTCTGCGATCGAGCCACGCCGCTCTCGCTCGTCGGCGCTGTCGCACCAGCCCGATGACCTTTGCGACACCCTATCCTGGCCGTGCGCGGATTGGTCCCGCTGCGCGACTGCCGAACGCTTCGACCGACCGTTTCTGGTCAGACCGTCCATCGGGACAGTGACAGCTCTGCTTCCGCATCCCCGGCCGTGCGCCAAGGCGGCAGCCAAGGCCAGGAAGGATCAGCGCTGCTCGCATTATGGTGGCAGCGCCGGCGGACCATGATGGCGCTTTACTGCAGAGTATCCCGGTCGCCAGCGAGGATTCTTCGGTAGCCGGTTGTCGTCATCCATTTTGCCCGTCTCAGATGCTCTTCCCAACAATGGCGGGTGCGCTCAGGTTCGGCCACAGGGTCACGGTGAAGGACAATCCGGGCGACTTCCTGCCAGTCAGCGCCATCTGCCTCCGCATCGAGAAGGCGCATACAGGTCACCTTGTGCCGGTCATCGTAAGGCGTGATCTTATCGGACCACGGCACTTCGTCAGCAACATCCGGGTCTGGTTTAGACATCTGCTCTCCTTCTCCTGCGTGCTTATTATTCCGTCCACAAAATCCCAAACCCTGCGACAATTTTTTGCGCCTGACTCCTGCGACGCACAAGGCTTCAGGATTTTTCGCGACAAGTCTAGAACAGCCTTTGCAAAGGCTTCGGGCGCTTCCTGCGGCAGATTATGGCCGGCTCGCGGGACAATCCGCCGCTCAAACAGCGGCTTGAAACGTGCCGTCCGAGATCGCACGGACATAATATCCCTCGACACTCGGGCGGACCGTGAAGGCCCCCGAGATCGTATTCGCGGGCAATCGAACTGATCCGGACTCCGAAGACGGACAGTGTAGCCTGGTTGGTGCCGCCGGAAACGCCTATCGGAATGGCGTTCCCGTCGCAATCAGAGCTTCGATCTCGAAAGTGGACGCAAGGGAGTATCAGGCCGCCTTCCCCATCGTCTCTGACTGCGGCTGCAGTCCGTGCAGATAGGCGACGGCGCGCTGCGCGTGCGCTGCGGCCGTGAAGATCGCCCGCTTGTCCGACCCGAGTACGGTCAGCCAGCTTTGAAGGTAGGACGCATGATCCGGCCTCGGCTCCAGTTCCGGAACGATGCCGAGGTCAGCGCAAATGAGCGCTGATCCGATTTCCACCAACAATTCTTCGCGCGCGCGGTCCGTGCGATCCTTGTGGTAGCGGCTGAGATCCCTGTTCAGACGATGAGGAGCTGCTGTCCAATGTAAATTTTCGTGGGCGCGGACAGCGACGAAAGACGCCATGTCCTTAAAAAATTCCGGGCGCGGCAATTGGATGTGGTCGGATGATGGCGAGTAGAACGCCTTGTCACCGCCATAGCGCACGACTGCCCCGGTGTTGTCGAAGAAGCGATCGGCATGTTCGATCCGTTCGACGGGCCTGGCCGTGGGCTCCGCTGCTGTGTAGTAATGCGACGGCAGCTCCTCGATCTGGTCCGCGCAAAAGACCGTATAGGTTTTGAGGTACGGAATGCCGCGCTCGACCTCGTCGCCATTGGCGTCGATTTCGGTCTTGCTGAAGCTGCCGGCATAGACAACTGTGGTGCCGGTTTCGCCCTTGCGGACATGGCCGCCCAGTTCGAGCGACTGCTTGAATGTCATCCAGTAGGGTGAAACAAAGCCCTGCGCGACCGCTTCGGACCACAAAAGCAGCGTGTTTATACCCTGAT
>NZ_RZSA01001014.1:0-2271 GCF_003998075.1 Mesorhizobium sp. M2A.F.Ca.ET.037.01.1.1
GTTCACGACCTCCCCCTTGCAGGTGGTGGTGCGGTCGAAGGGTCGATCGCGATCGGCGCCGAGATCATCGAGGTCGATGTCCGGCGCGCGTCTCGCCGGCTAGACTTTGGTTAGGAATTGCACCAAGCGCGGCGGACAGAAAAAGCCTCAGCCAGAGTGTTCGCATCGGGGAATCGCTCCGTTCCGGTCGCGACCCGGTTAGGCGATGCCCATGACAGGGCGGTGAACGAAGCCGGCTAGCTGTTTCGTATCGAAGTCCGTCAAATACGCTTGGAAAGGCGCCGGAACCAGGCGAGCGCCGGCATTTCGACGAAGCGCCAGGTGAACCACGACGCGACGACGACGGCGATCAACATCGCGATCAAAGCCGCAAAACCGATCAAGGGCGAGCCGGCGCCGAAGCCGGTCGCATGCTCACCTCGCAGCATCAGGTCGCCAACGATGCCGAGCCCGAGCTTGCGTTCGATCAGGCCGCCGGCATTGATCAGGCGCGCCTGGACGAAGATGTGGACCATGTAGATCGAATAGGAGAGCGAACCGAGCAGCAGCATCGGCCGGCTGCGCAGCACGGCGCTGACCAAGCCGCCCTCATGTGCAAACAGGTAAAGCGCCAGCGCGAAGACGACCGGTGCCGCAATGCCAAGGTCGTTGGTGCCGGCAATGGAGACGAACAGCGCGATCCCCGTGATCGTCACAAGCTCCGCAATCGTCCAGGCGATGCGCCCTGTCCCGCCGCTAAGCGCTTGTCGCGCCTCTGCAATGGAATCGTGCTGAAACCAGGCGAGCAGCGCGCCGAGCGAGAAGCCGTAAAGGCAACGGATGAAGCCGAAGTCGAAGGACACGTCCATATGACGCGTCGAGACCGCGAGCAGGAAAAGCGGCGCCGTCACCGCGGCGGCGACGAACCATGTCCAGGCGCGCTGGCCAGCGGCGAAGACGACGGCGGCAAACAGCAGATAGGTGAAGAACTCGGCCGAAATGCTCCAGCTCGGCGCGTTCCAGCTCAGATGATCCTCGACGCCCATGCCCTGCAGGAGGAAGAGGTTGGCGATCAAGCTTTTCAGGTCGAAACCGGCGGTGAAGGGTGCGGGACCCGTTCCGTGCAGCGCCGGCAGGACGAGCCGCAGCGCCTCGAAGCCAGCGAAAGCGGCAAGCATCATAAGATGCAGCGGATAGATGCGGCCGAAGCGCACGAGCGCGAAACGCGCAAGATCGTCCGGCTCGTTCAGGCGGCCGCCATAGGCGCTGGCGATGACGAAACCGGAGAGCACGAAGAAGAAATCGACGAACAGATAGGAGCCGCCGACAAACGCGCTTTGCGAAATCATCGAGGTCGTCGGGAAGTGGAACAGCGCCACCAGCAGCGCGCAGATGCCGCGCCAGGAATCCAGCACCAGAAAGCGCTCGCCGGCCGCCGTGCCCACACGGGTCGCCGCTGGTGCGGGCGCAAGGTTGAGCAGAGCCGTCTCAGCCATAATGATACAGATCCTGTGTTGCCCTGGCACTCGCCGAGCGCCGCGCCGTTTCCGCAAGCTGTGACTGGCATGTTGCGTGCCGGTTCTGTAGTTGTGGCTGCCCCGATGCAAACCGAGGACCCGTAATGGCGAACCTAGAGATCGACCACGCGTTCACCGCCCGCTCCAAGACGGGCGCGTCGTTCGAGCCGACCTATGCCGGCGCGCTGTCGTTCATGCGGCGCAAATATACGAAGGACGTGAAGGGCGCGGACGCCGTGGTATGGGGCATTCCTTTCGACGCCGCCGTCACCAACCGGCCTGGCGCCCGCTTCGGGCCGCAGGCGATCCGTCGCGCCTCGGCGATCCTCGACAACGATCCGCAGTATCCGTTCTCGCGCGATCTGTTCGAGCATCTTTCGGTGGTCGACTACGGTGATTGCCTGCTGGACAGCGGCAATCACCACAAGACGCCCGGCACGATCGAGCGCGAGGCGGCCAAAATCCTGAAATCAGGCGCGTTCCTTTTGACGCTCGGCGGCGACCATTTCGTCACCTGGCCGCTGCTCAAGGCGCATGCCGCGATCCACGGGCCGCTGGCGATGGTGCAGTTCGACGCGCATCAGGACACCTGGCCGGATGACGGCAAGCGCATTGACCACGGCTCCTTCGTCGCCCGCGCGGTGAATGAAGGCATCATCGACCCCGACCGCTCGATCCAGATCGGCATCCGCACCCATGCGCCGGATACGTTCGGCATAAAAATCCTCTACGGCCATGAGGTCGAGGAAATGCGCGCCTCCGACATCGCCTATGC
>NZ_RZSA01001015.1:0-2265 GCF_003998075.1 Mesorhizobium sp. M2A.F.Ca.ET.037.01.1.1
GGATAGTTGCCGCTCGCCACGGCGACGTCGACGAAATTCAGGCTCGCCGCGCGCTGGCGGATCAGCACCTCGCCGCGCTGCGGTTCGGGCGTGGCGACGCTGGCGGCGCGGAAGGCGTCGAGCCTGGGCTGGGTGAGTTCGATGGCTTTCATGGGTTCACTCCGTGGGGCCGATTGACGGTTGAGTGAAGCTATCTGCTGCGCTATGCCTCGATAATTGTCGTCTTTTGCATTTGAGTATTGCAAATCATGCAGCAATCCCACGAAACCGCCGCGCTCGCCGAAATGGCCGCCTTCGCGGCCGTCGCCGAGGCGCGCTCCTTCACCCGGGCGGCGGCGACGGTCGGGCGCGACGCGACCATCCTGTCGCGCCGGCTGCAGTCGCTGGAAGAGCGGCTGGGGGTGCGGCTGCTCCACCGCACGACGCGCAGCGTGTCGCTGACCGAGGCGGGCGCGCAGTTCCTGGTGCGCGTGCGCGCCATCCTGGCTTCTGTCGACGAGGCCGAAGCCGCGGCCTCCGCCCATGCCGGCGGCCGGCCGCGCGGGCTGCTCAGGCTGGCGCTGCCCGGCACGTTCGGGCGCATGTGGATAGCCCCGTTCCTGCCGCAGTTCCTCGCCGAGTTCCCGGATCTGCGCATCGAGGCCGAATTCTCCAACCGCTTCGCCGATCTCGTCGCCGAGAATTTCGACGTCGCCGTGCGGCTGGGCAGCCTCGAGGATTCACGCCTGGTGGCGCGCAAGGTGGCGACGCGGCGCCGGCTGCTCTGCGCCGCCCCGTCCTACCTTGCTCGAAGGGGCATGCCTCAGACGCCGCAGGCGCTGCTCGAACATTCCTGCCTCGGCTTCACCGGCTTCCAGACCTTTCCGGTCTGGGAGATGACCGACCGTGAGGGCCGGCGCGCGCGCGTCGAGGTTTCCGGGCCACTGGTCAGCGACGACGCCGAGGTGCTGGTCGAGGCCGCCGTGCAAGGCGTCGGGCTGATGATGAGCACGGACTGGCTGGTCGGACGCGAGATTGCCGACGGCCGGCTGGTGCCGATCCTGGAGGACTGGACGCTGGCCGACGAGGGCGCGGTTTATGTCGTCACGCCCTCAGCCAAAGGCCAGGCCGCCAAGACCCGCGCCTTCGCCGACTGGATCGGCAAGCGATTTTCGCCCGAGCCGCCCTGGCGGCGATGAGAAGGCAACCTCCGAGATGTCGGCGGAAGTCCTGAGCGGGTGATCAAGGCATTCAGGGACCATGAACAAAAATTAGGAGCCTGGCGACATGCCGGCTAAACTGCTCACCCGCTCACGCAAGAGGCAAGGCTAATGTCCACGACTGTAAATGTCCGCTACATGGTCAACGATGTCGAAGAGGCCCTCACCTGGTACACGAAACATCTGGGCTTCACGCAGCTTTCGAACCAGGCGCCGGCCTTCGCGGATGTCTCGAGGGGAGCGCTTCGGCTGCTCCTCAGCGGTCCGACCAGTTCGGCGGGCAGGCCGATGCCGGATGGCGAGCGGCCTGGCCCAGGCGGCTGGAACCGCATCCACCTGATCGTCGAGGATCTTGCGGCCGAGGTTGGCCGGCTGCGGGCGGCGGGCCTCAGCTTCCGCAATGAAATTGTGACCGGGCCGGGCGGCTCGCAAATCCTGCTTGTCGATCCTTCCGGCAATCTGGTGGAACTCTTCCAGCCGGCCAAGGCCCGGTGATTGCAAACCCACGTCGTGGCGGCAAGGGCGTGGGGAACTGGCGATCGTGGGCATCGCCCCGGCGATTGCCATGCGGTGTTCCATGCAACAGGGGAAGGGTTACGCTGGAGAAGTTGATCTAGCGCCAGCCTATCCTTCGTCATGTATGGACGGCCCCTCTTGGGCAAGAGGGCCGTCCATATATGACGAAGCGAAAGGGCGGGAGATTGCGCGCTCGCCCGTTTTCGCCAATCTCTATATGATCACCGCATCACGAGAGGGAGCGATCATGAAACGCGGGCCGGCAACACTCATCCTGGCACTGCTCACCACCCTGCCCGCCCATGCCGCGTCCTGCTCCTGGTCCGCCAGGATGGAGGAGGACGAGGGCGGCAGCGTGATGATGGCCTCGGTCTGCGGCGGGCCGAAGGGCGATGCGCATCTGATGCTCGCTTGTTTCGGCAAGCCGGTGCTGAGCTACGATCTCGGCGCCGCGGGCGGACAGCTGGAGCCCGGCATCAGCGGCTCCTTCACCTTCAAGGCCGGCGACAAGAGCCTGACGGAGAAGCTCGAGCTGGAGGCGATGTACAAC
>NZ_RZSA01001016.1:0-2255 GCF_003998075.1 Mesorhizobium sp. M2A.F.Ca.ET.037.01.1.1
TTCTTCTCCCTTACCGCCTGCAGGGCCGGCAGCGGATTGTTGGTCGAAGCGTCCTCGTCGCAGAAGATCAGCCGCCGCTCCCTGTCCCAACTGGCGAGCAGCCGCTCCAGCTTCTCTGCTTCACGCACGTCCGGCACCGCGAGGATGCCGCATTGCTCGGCCGCCTCGACGACATTGGCGCGCAGCCGCTCGATGCCGGGCTTCGCCACCTGCGTGTGCTGGGTGATGACTGGCTGCAGCACGCCGGCGCCCATCTCGACCGCCTTCTGCACCAGGTAGTCGAGCCGCCCCTGCTTGAGCGGCGCGAAGCAATAGACGAGGTCGGGCAGCGGCGGCTGCGGCCGCTGCAGCTCCAGCACTTTCAACCGGACAGCCTTCTTGGATCTAGCGGCGATCGCAGCCGACCATTCGCCGTCGCGGCCGTTGAAAAGCAGCACCACGGCGCCTTCGCCGAGCCGCAGCACATGGGCGAGGTAATGGCTCTGCTGCTGTCCGGCATCGAATTCGACGCCTGAGCCTAGATCGTCCGGCACGAACAACCGCTGCATTTTGTAGTTGGCGCGCATGGCCCAGGCAGGTCCCGCAAAAGTGTCCCCGCGGTTTTGCGATCAGAACCTGCGAAAAACAAGGGAATCTAGGCAGATATTTGCGGGCCATCCCGCGAATATCTGCCGAGCAATGGGCGAGGCGATGGATATCGTCAAGTGTCGGCGGTCGGATGCCAGACAGGCGCAAAGCCTTGCCGCAGCACCGCGATGGTGGTCGCCGGCGTCAGCAGGCGCAGCGATCGGCCGGTGAAGCGATCGAAGCCGGTTTGACCGGCGAAACCCGCGAAGGACCATTCAAGTGCCTTTCCGGAACGCAGCGCGTAGGCGGTGTCGCCCTGCGCGATCATCGCTCCATCAGGCAAGCCGTCAAGCTCCGGCACGGTTACGCGAGGGGGCCGTCCACCCGAAGCCAGCCGTTCCCTGTGCAGCCGTTTGTCGACCATCGGCGCGCGGGGCTCTGCGATGCCGAAGGCCTTGCCGAAGCGGCCGACGAAATCGGTCGCCCGTTCGCGTCGGCAGAAGAAGCAGGGCCGGTGGCCGGCGGCCAACGCCGTCACCTCGTCAAGGAAGAACAATTCGGTCCAACCAGCCTTTCCTCCCCTGTTGCGGCCCATCGGCTCGCGCCGCACATTGCGGAACTCGCACACACAGATGATCCAGGCCGGCAAGGCCCAGCGCTTCCTCAGCAGAGTCTTGGTCTCCGGATCATGGATGATGCCGCGATTGCCGGTGAACAGGCCGCGTTCCGGCACGGCATGGATGGCGCCGAAGGGATCGACCCGGTTCTGCAGTGGCATAGCTTTCTCTCCCGCCGCGCATCTTGGCTGAAACACGGGCCGCATGATATCGCTCGCCCCAGCCTTTTCATGTCAGCAGGATTCTCGTTGCGCGTGCTGGTGGTCCAGAATTACGACAATACCGGCCTCGGTCAGGTCGGTGCCGCTCTGGCCGAAGCGGGCGCGGATGTCGACCTGCGGCGCCCATACCAGGGCGATACGTTGCCGCAGGACGCAGGCGGGCACGATGCGATGGTCTTGCTGGGCGGCGGGCAGAATGCGCTGGCCGACGAGGACTATCCCTATTTCCCGGCGCTGCTCGAGTTGACCCGCGATTTCGCCGATAAGGACCGCTCGGTGCTCGGCATCTGCCTCGGCGGTCAGCTCCTTGCCCGCGCATTTGGTGGCGACAACCATATCGGCGGCGCCACCGAATTCGGCTGGCACAAGGTCTCGCTGACGCCCGCCGCGAAGTCGGATCCGGTCCTGGCGGCGCTGCCCGAACAATTTCCGATCTTCGAATGGCACGACGACACTTTTGCGCTGCCTCAGAATGCCGTGCGGCTCGCCGGCAGCGCGGTCGCCGAAAACCAGGCCTTCCGCCTCGGCCGCGCCGTCTATGGCTTTCAGTTCCACTTCGAGGCCGACACGCCGATGGTGCGCCACTGGAGCACCTCCTTCGCGGCAACGATAGCCGAGCGCCATCCCGACTGGAACGACCGGCTCGACGACGAGTTGGCCGGTAACGGCCCCGAAGCCGATGCCGCCGGCCTGGCGATCGCCCGCGCCTGGGTGGCTACCATCTAAGGTACGTTGATATTCAGGTAAGGCCGGCCTGACCTGCATCTCGACACATCCGCGCGGACGCAGCGTGGCATAATTGGCACGCCTCAGCGCCTGCGCCTGGGGATAACGCTCTTCTTTCTTGGTT
>NZ_RZSA01001017.1:0-2252 GCF_003998075.1 Mesorhizobium sp. M2A.F.Ca.ET.037.01.1.1
CTGTCGGGCGGCGAGAAGCAGCGCGCCGCGATCGCGCGCGCGCTGATCGAGCAGCCGGAGATCCTTTTGGCCGACGAGCCCACCGGCAATGTCGATCCGCCGCTGGCGCGCCGGCTGCTGAGACTCTTCATCGAGCTCAACCGGCTGGGCACCGCAGTCGTCATCGCCACCCACGACCTCGGCCTGATGGAGCAGGTCGATGCGCGTCGTATGATTCTGGCCGGTGGAAGGTTGGACGTCTATGACTGACTTTCCGGCCGATCACCTCCAGGATGAAGCCGAGGCGCCGGTGACGGTCCGGCGCGTCCAGCGCAAGACGGCGCCGATCGTGCCGGCGCAGAACATCGCCGGGCGGGCGCTGGTGCTGGTCATCGCCATCATGACCTTCCTGTCCTGTCTCACCTTCGGCGCGGTGACGCTGGTGCGCGACACCGCCTCGGTCTGGGAGAACCAGATCTCGCGCGAGGCGACGATCCAGATCAAGCCGGCCGACGGCCTCGACATGGAGGCGGCGCTTGCGCAGGCCTCGCAGATCGCCAGCGAGTTCCCCGGTGTGAAGGGCACCAAGATCATCGACCGCGACGCGACGGCGCGCCTTTTGGAACCATGGCTGGGCAGCGGCCTCAACATCGACGAGTTGCCGGTGCCGCGCCTCATTATCGTCACCATCGACGAGGCCAGCCCGCCTGACTTTGCCGCCATGCGCGCCGCCATCACGCCCAAGATCCCGACCGCCGCGCTCGACGACCACCGCACCTGGGTGGACCGCCTCGTCGCCATGGCGCACACCACGGTGACGATCGGCATCGCCGTTCTGGCGCTGATGCTCTCGGCGACGGTGCTGACGGTGGTGTTCGCCACGCGCGGCGCCATGGCCGGTAACGGCCATATCATCGAGGTGCTGCATTTCGTCGGCGCCGAGGCGCGTTTCATCGCGCGCGAATTCCGCTGGCATTTCCTGGTCACCGGCATGAAGGGCGCGGCAGCCGGCGGAGCGCTCGCGATCGTCGTCTTCATCGTCTTTTCCTGGTGGTCGTCGCGCAACATGGCGACGCCCGAGGCCGACCAGGCGACCGCCTTATTCGGCAATTTCGCCATTGGCTCCGCCGGCTATTTCGGCGTCGGCCTGATGGTGCTTGTGATCGGCGCGCTGACCGCGGCCACCTCGCACGCGACCGTCGTCGCCTATCTCAGCGACATCGACGTTCGCCAGCCGGACGCGGGCTGATCCATGAGCTCCAGCCGAAAGCCCGTGGAAGGCGTTGCATACAAACAAGGCAACGATCACGGCTTGGGCAGATGCCGTAACGCAAAGTGCGCCGCCTCACCTATCAAAGGCCGCATTTCGGAGTTAACCATTAGAAGCTTTCAGGATTAACCTGGGGATGATGGAAGCGCGGGAGCAGATCGAGACGGCTGGACGGATGCCGGCAGTGCGTGCGCGCGCCGCCGCCCCCGCCGAGTTTGGTCGTCTGCGGCTCGCCCTGCGCGTCTGCGGTTTCGTCGCTCTCGCCGCGCTGGTGCTTTTTGCCGGCGGCTTCGGCTGGTTCGCCGACAAGGTCAGCAATATGACGACCCCGCTCGATCCGGCCAGGGCGGATGCCATAATCGTGCTCACCGGCGGGCAGTCGCGGCTCGACGCCGCCATGGACCTGCTGGCGTCCGGCAAAGGGGAACGGCTGCTGATCAGCGGCGTCCATCCGTCGGCCACCAAACGCCAGTTGCAGGCGGCGATGGGTGGTGACAAGCGGCTCTTCTCTTGCTGTGTCGACATCGACCGTGCCGCGCTCGACACCATCGGCAACGCCGAAGAAAGCGCCAAATGGGTGGAAAACCACGCCTATGGCAGCATCATCATCGTCACCAACAATTACCACATGCCGCGCAGCCTGCTCGAGATGGGCCGGCTGCTGCATGGCGCGCGCCTTGAGCCCTATCCGGTGGTCAACACCAATCTCGGCAATGGCGGCTGGCTGACCAAGCCGGAAGCGCTGCGCGTGCTGCTGACCGAATACAGCAAATATGTGCTCTCGCTGGCGCGCGGCTTCCTGCCGCTTCGCACGACGCCCGAGGGCATGACGCTTGCCCAAGCATCGACCGCGGTGAAGAACTAGACCTTAGCCTCCAAATTATCTCGCAAGCGGGCAATCTCCTGCTCCAGGCCGGCGATGCGCCGATCGCGCTCGGCGAGCGCCGCCGCGACATCCGCCGCCTCGAAACGCTGCGGTATGTGCTGCGGACAATTGGCATCC
>NZ_RZSA01001018.1:0-2250 GCF_003998075.1 Mesorhizobium sp. M2A.F.Ca.ET.037.01.1.1
GCGATATACGTGATCGAGGCGCCCTTGCGCGCCTTGCGCAGCAGTTTCTGCACGACGTCGTTGTGGCTCTGCGGCCAGTGCCAGCTGCGGCGCAGTCGCCAGCCGTCGACGATATCGCCGACCAGATAGATGATCTCGGCGTCGTGATAGCGCAGGAAGTCGATCAGGAAATCGGCCTTGGCCGCTTTCGAGCCGAGATGCACGTCGGAAATGAACAGGGCGCGGAAAGTGCGGGGCTCTGGGGCTGACATCGCGATTTTACCCTTTGCTTTCGCGTGCCTATGCCCCGATTCATGCAACAATCGTATGACGGTTGCGGTTGATCCAGCCCAGGCGCTAGCTTGGCGCGACCAAAGCACCAGGAGAAAATCACCATGGATCTCGGCATTCGCGGCAAAAAGGCCATCGTGTGCGCCTCGAGCAAGGGACTTGGAAAAGGTTGCGCCATGGCGCTGGCCGAAGCCGGTGCCGACCTCGTCGTCAACGGCCGCAACGCCGAGCTTCTGGGCAAGACCGCCGCCGAGCTTCGCGAAAAATTCGGCGTCAAGGTAATCGAAGTGGCCGGCGACGTGTCCAAGCCCGAGGTCCAGAAGGCGATACTTGCCGCATGCCCCGATCCGGACATCCTGGTCAACAACAATGGCGGTCCGCCGCTGCGCGATTTCCGCGAGCTCGATCGCGCCAAGATCCTCGAGGGCGTGACGCAGAACATGGTGACGCCCATCGAGCTCATCCAGGCGGTCATCGACGGCATGGCCAAGCGCGGCTTCGGCCGCATCGTCAACATCACCTCGCTGTCGGTCTATGTGCCGATCCCAGGGCTCGACCTGTCTTCCGGCGCCCGCGCCGGCCTGACATCCTTCCTGGCCGGCGTGGCGCGTACGGTGATCGATCGCAACGTCACCATCAACAGCCTGCTGCCCGGCAAGCTCGACACCGACCGGCTGCGCGGCCCACATGAAGCCGGCACTAAGGAAGACCCGGCCGCGGCAACCGCGCGCAAGGCCCGCATCAGCGCCGACGTGCCGGCGAAACGTCTCGGCACGCCCGAGGAATTCGGCCAGATCTGCGCCTTCCTCTGTTCGATCCATGCCGGCTACCTCACCGGCCAGAACATCCCGGTCGACGGCGGCCTCTACGTCAGCGCCTTCTGAGCATGCCTGAAGCTCTCCAGCCAACCAGCTGGAATCGGTTGATTATTTCCGCTCTGGCATTGTGAAGCCGGAGCCTGCGATTTGCGGTCGCGAAAAATCGCGGGCGCATGCTAAAAGGCTCCAAACCAGTATCGCAGGGAGGGGCCGCAATGGACGGCGAGAACAAGAAACCGGCTCGGTCGGACCTCGACGAGGCCGCCCTGTTCTTCCACAAGCACCCGAAGCCAGGAAAGCTCGAGATCCAGGCGACGAAGCCGCTCGGCAACCAGCGCGACCTGGCGCTTGCCTATTCGCCGGGCGTGGCCGCGCCCTGCCTCGAGATCCGCGACGATCCCGCCACCGCCGCCGACTACACCGCGCGCGCCAATCTGGTCGGCGTCGTCTCCAACGGCTCCGCCGTGCTCGGGCTCGGCAATATTGGTCCGCTCGCCTCCAAGCCGGTGATGGAAGGCAAGGCGGTGCTGTTCAAGAAATTCGCCGGCATCGACGTCTTCGACATCGAGATCGACGCGCCGGAGATCGAGCGCATGGTCGAGACCGTGGCCGCGCTCGAGCCGACCTTCGGCGGCATCAATCTGGAGGACATCAAGGCGCCGGAATGCTTCGAGGTCGAGGAGCGGCTGAAGGCCCGCATGGGCATCCCGGTTTTCCATGACGACCAGCACGGCACGGCGATCATCGTCGCCGCCGCGGTGCTCAACGGGCTGGAGCTGGCCGGCAAGGCGATTTCCGACATCAAGATCGTCACTTCCGGCGCGGGCGCCGCAGCACTTGCCTGCCTCAACCTTCTGGTCTCGCTCGGCGCCCAGGTGGAAAACATCTGGGTCACCGACCGTTTCGGCGTCGCCTACAAGGGCCGCGTCGAGGAGATGGATCGCTGGAAGGACCCTTATGTGAAGGTCACCGAGGCGCGCACGCTGGCCGATGTCATTTCCGGCGCCGACGTCTTTCTCGGCCTCTCCGCCGCCGGCGTGTTGAAGCCGGAGCTCCTGCAGCATATGGCGCCGAAACCGCTCATCCTGGCTTTGGCCAACCCCAATCCCGAGATCATGCCGGAAGTGGCGCGGGCCGCCCGGCCGGACGCCATGATCTGCAC
>NZ_RZSA01001019.1:0-2246 GCF_003998075.1 Mesorhizobium sp. M2A.F.Ca.ET.037.01.1.1
AGTTTTGAAGGCGGCGCCGCCGACGGTTTCAACGTCATGCCGTCCTGGTTCCCGGGCGAGCTCGACGCCTTTGCAACGCTGGTGGTGCCGGAGTTGCAGCGGCGCGGCCTGTTCCGCAGGGACTATGAAGGCCGCACGCTGCGGGACCATCTCGGCCTCAAGCGGCCTATCTAAGATTCTTGGTTTCGCAATTCCGGACGGAAAACCGCGGCGCACTTTTCCTGGAATTGCTTCAGCTCAGTCCATTAGCTGCGCCGTTCCGGACACCCGGATCGAGCTGCCAAGCGTCGGCGGAATATCGGCATGGAGGCGCGAGCGCATGCCCATATCCTCGCCCTGGACGATGTCGATGGCGCCGCCATGCGGCCAGCCGAGATCGCGCAGATAGCCGGCAAAGGCCGCGGTCGCCGCCCCTGTCGCCGGATCCTCGTAGACACCGCCGGAAGCAAAAGGATTGCGCGTGTGGAAAATGCGCGGCGTCTCGGCATAAGCGAGCAGGATCGTGACCAAGCCTTCGCGCCGCATGAAGGACTGGCCCTGCTTCAGGTCATAAGCCATGGCGGCCAATGCCTCACGCGACCTCAGCGCCAGCACGAGGTGGTCGGCGCCGCCGTGGATCAGGGCTGGCGGAATGGCCGGATCGAGATCACCCGGCTGGTAGCCGAACAGCGCCAATGCCTCGCCGGCCAGTTCCGACGAAGCCGGCCCGCTGCGCGTCGGCGGCGACTGCAGCGCGGCGGCGACGTTGGCGCCGTTGCAAAAACCTTCGACGGTGATGGTCGCCTGATTGAGGATCAGCGCGAAGACCCCGTTGCCAAACTTCCTGACTAGCGCCGCACCGAGCGCAATGGTGGCATGGCCGCAGAACGGCACTTCCGATTCCGGCGAAAAGTAGCGGACACGCCAGCTATCGCCCTCGGGCGCGGCGAAAGCGGTTTCGGAGAAGCCGATTTCGGCCGCGACGCGCTGCATGTCGGCCGTATCCGGCAAGGCCTCGCCGATCACCACGCCGGCGGGATTGCCACCGGTGTTGCCGTTCGAAAAGGCTGCTATGCGCAGAATGTCCATGTTTCTCGCCTCGTATTGGTCAGGCGCGCAGAAAACACGGTTCAAAGTCTGTTGGGAAACGAAGAAAGCGACGAGCAGCTGTGAGCGGCAGTCATAGCCGCGTATCTTTGCTGCCAACTCCTCGACACGGGGATTTAAGGCAGCAGGCAAGATTTACACCGTTCGAAATCAGCGCAAGTGCTGGGGATTAGGCCCCAAACTTCGTCATCCCAGGGCGAAGCAGGAGCGCAGCTCCGTCGCGGAGACCCTGGGATCCATGCCGTGACCTTGATCGGGAGGTGCAGTGGCGCAGAATTCTGGATCGTTGCGACGCATCGAAGTCACGGAATGGATCCTCGGGTCTGCGCTGCGTCGCTACGCTCCTTGCTTCGCCCGTGGATGACGAAGTGACGGGCGTTCCTGGCCAATCGCCACGGCAAGGTCAGCCGGCCATCACCTTTTCGGCGCTGGCAGCGCCTGGCGCATCGGAGGCATGCGCGACCAGCGCCGTCATGATCTCGGCGGCGGCGAGCGCGGCAATCACCGGGGGCCGCTTATCCTTAACGGCATTGCCGCCGATCGGCGAGACAAGGCGGTCGAACTCGGCTTCGCTGCCATCGGCGGACTTCAGGAACCAGCTCCTGAAGGTGGCTTTCTTGGTCTTCGAACCGATCATGCCGACATAGGCGGTGTCGTCGCGCTTCAGCGCCTCGGCGACGATCAGGAAATCCAGGGCGTGATCGTGGGTCAGGATGGCGAAGGCTGAGCCGGCCGGCGCCTCGCGCACCACGGTTTCGGGCATCGGCGTCAGCCGGGTTTCCACCGTTTCCGGCATGCCTTCCAATGCCTCGGACCGGGTCTCGACGACGACGACGTGGATCGGCAGCAGCGCCAGCGACGCGGCAAGCGCCTGGCCGACATGGCCGCCGCCGAAGATATAGACATGCGGCAGATGCGCCTCTTCCGATTGAGCGTTGGCGATCAGTTGCTGCTCCAGCGAGCCGTCGACGAGGCGGATCAGCACCTCGACGCGGCCGCCGCAGCATTGGCCGATCTCCGGCCCGAGCGGGACGTCGAGCGTGGCGCAAACTTCATCGACCTCGATGCGGGCCTCTTTACCCTCCCCCTCGTGGGGAGGGTCGGAGAGCAGGCGGCGCGAAGCGGCGTTTGCTATCCGGGGTGGGGGCACGGAGACGCCG
>NZ_RZSA01000101.1:0-10947 GCF_003998075.1 Mesorhizobium sp. M2A.F.Ca.ET.037.01.1.1
ACCCTCGCCACGCTCGGTGTCGCGCAGCTTTTCGACGCCGCCTTCGGCTATGATGCCGTGGCCAACCCGAAGCCGGCGCCGGACACCGTCATTGCCTTTTGCGATCTGACCGGGCTGAAGCCGGGCGAGATCGCCATGGTCGGCGACAATCGCCATGACCTGGAGATGGCGCGCGCCGGCGGCTGCGGCCTGGCGGTGGGCGTGCTTTCCGGCACCGGCACGCGCGACTCGTTGGCGCCGATGGCGGATGTCATCCTGGACTCGGTCGCCGACCTGCCGGATTTCCTTGCCGCGCGGATGAGCGTGCCTGCGGGCTAACCGGGTTCGGCCACAAGCGCGAACACCGCGCTTGGCTTCGGCTCGCCGCCGCCGTTTCCGCCGACATCCGGCACATGGTATTCGCCGAGCAGGCAGAGCCGCGACCTCGGCAGCCAGGCACGGCCGGGGTCACCGACCAGCACGTCGATGCCGGCGGCCAGGCAGCGTTCGAGGAACGGCATCATCCGCTGCCCCACATCCTGCGCGTAAAAGACATCGCCCGCGAGCACCAAGTCGACCGCCGGCGGCGGACCGTCGGTGACATCCCCCTCGCATATCTGGATGGCGACGCCATTGGCTTCCGCGTTGAGGCTCAGCGCCACGATCCCGTTGCGGTCGATCTCCGCTGCGATCACCGCGCGCGTCCCGGCTTTTGCCGCCGCGATGCCGACCAGCCCCGAGCCGGCGCCGAGATCGAGCACGCGTTTGCCGGCCACGATCGACGGGCGGTCCAGCACATAGCGGGCCAGAACCGCGCCGCCGGCCCAGGCGTAGGCCCAGTAGGGCGGCTGTGGCTCTGCCTCGCCTTCGTCACCGTCCTCCGGTTCGAGCAGCCGCCGCAGGCCGCTGCCCGGATGCGCCTGATAAAGCCGGACCTCCGGCACTGACGGCACCGGCGCCAGCCGCATGTTCGCCTTGATGAACTCCGCCCGATCGAGCGCTTTCGCCGGCTCTCGCCTCAGGCTGGCCGCACTATCGCTCAAGCCTGGTCCCGCAGCGCGCGACGCAGGATCTTGCCGACCGGCGTCTTCGGCAGTTCGGTGCGGAATTCGATGTATCTCGGCCGCTTGTAGCCGGTCAGGTTCTCGCGGCAATAAGCCATCAGCGCCTCGACGGTCAGCGCCGGATCCTTCTTGACCACGAACAATTTAGGCACTTCGCCGGAATGCTCGTCCGGCACGCCGATCGCGGCCGCTTCCAGCACGCCAGGGTGATGCGCCACCACCTCTTCCAGTTCGTTCGGATAGACGTTGAAGCCGGAGACCAGGATCATGTCCTTCTTGCGGTCGACGACCTTGGTGTAGCCGCGCTCGTCCATGAAGCCCATGTCGCCGGATTTGAAGAAGCCGTCCTTGGTCATCACCTTGGCGGTCTCGTCGGGCCGGTTCCAGTAGCCGGCCATCACCTGCGGGCCGCGGATGCATATCTCGCCCACCTCGCCAAGCGGCACATTGTTGCCGTCGTCATCGCGGATGGCGATCTCGGTCGAAGGCAGCGGCAGGCCGATCGTGCCGGTGAAGTCGCTGGAGCTGAATTTGTTGGCGGTGGCCACCGGCGATGTTTCGGACAGTCCGTAGCCTTCGCTCACCGGGCAGCCGGTCAGCGCCTTCCAGCGTTCGGCGACGCCCTTCTGCACCGCCATGCCGCCGCCCAGCGTCAGGATCAGCGGCTTGAAGTCCAGCTTGCGGAACTCCTCATTGTTGAGCAGCGCGTTGAACAGGGTGTTGAGGCCCGGGAAGATGTGCATCGGGTATTTCGCCAGTTCCTTGACGAAGCCCGGAATGTCGCGCGGGTTGGGGATCAGCACGTTCTGCGCGCCCTGCTGCATGCCCATCAGTGCATTCACCGTCAGCGCGAAGATATGATAGAGCGGCAGCGCGCAGATGAAGTTTTGATGCGCCGGCTTGGGCTTCACCGTATAGGCGTCCTCCACCCATAGCGAGTTCTGCGCGACGTTCGAAAGCACGTTGCGATGCAGCAGCACGGCGCCCTTCGAGACGCCGGTGGTGCCGCCCGTATATTGCAGGAAGGCGATGTCGTCGCCGGAGACCGTGGGCGGCTTGAAGGCGATGGTCGCGCCGGTCTTGAGCACGGCGTTGAACTTGACGTGGCCGGGCAGCGACCATGCCGGAACCATCTTCTTCACCCGCCGCACGACGAGGTTGACGATGGCGCCCTTGAGGCCGCCCAGCATGTCGCCCATCGATGCGACGATGACATGCTTCACAGGCGTCCTGGCGATGACCGCCTGCAGCGTGCCGGCGAAGTTTTCCAGGATGACGATCGCCTGCGCGCCGGAATCCTTCAACTGATGTTCCAGTTCGCGCGGCGTGTAGAGCGGGTTGATATTCACCACCGTGTAGCCGGCGCGGAGCACCGCCATCATCGCCACCGGATATTGCAGCACGTTCGGCATCATCAGCGCCACGCGCGCGCCCTTTTCCAGGCCTCTTGCCTGCAGGTAGGCGCCGAACGCGGCCGACAGCCGCTCGAGCTCCGCATAAGTGATTGACTTGCCCATGCACACGAAGGCCGGCTGCCTGGCGAATTGCTTGCAGGCGCCGACCAGGAACTCGCCGATGGACTTGTAGGGCAGGGCGCCGATCTCTGCCGGCATGTTCTTCGGATAGCTTTTCAACCACGGCTTCTCCGGCAGGCCAACCGTGAGTTCGGTGATCGCCTTCGGCAAGCCCTTCGAGGCAGATTTGGCGGTGGCCGGCTCTGTGGATTTCGCGGCTGCCGCCTTGGCCTTTGGCGCTGCGGGTTTGGCGGCGGCCGGCCTTGCCGCCTTGGCGGGCGCTGCCTTCGCGGCCGTCTTCACCTTCGGCGCGGCGGCAGCCTTGGCAGCCTTGGGCGCATCGCTTTCAGCGGCCTTGGCTTTTGCTTTCGCCGGCCCTGTCGTCTTGGCTGCTTTTGCCACCTGTCTCTCCCTGTCGCCTTCGATATGGGCGCCCGCTTCCGCAAGAAGCGTCCTCCACGCCGGTTCGGATTTTCCGGGAAATCCCGCCCATCATCTATGTATTGCCTCTATCTGCGACCGTGCAAGCCTTGCCCCAGCGGCAGGGCGGGGAAAGATTTGCCGTCGAAATCCGCTCCTCGATGGCCTCCCGCGTCAGCCTGGAGGGCAGGCGGACGTCCGGCGGCGCGGCCTCACGGGCTCGTTCCCCAAGACAGCCGATCAATAAAAAAATGCCGTCGTTAATAATGTTGTGAGCGGAAAAGAATGCTTATTTTTTCTATTATTGGAGCATAATCTAGATTCTTTTCCTGCTTCCCATGGGGTACGCACACGAGGTGTTCCAAAGGCGAAGAAACGGTGCTTATATGCGCCCTTCGCGAGCCTGATAGAGGGGCTTGAGAGAACATCAGGGAGTGCTCAATGAAAAAGACAATGACTTTTGCAGCCGCGTTGCTGGCTGCAAGCGTCCTCAGCGGCATGGCCAGTGCCAAGACGCTCGTTTATTGCTCGGAAGCGTCGCCGGCCAATTTCGACCCCGGCACGACGACCGGCGGCAACGACTTCGACGCTTCGTCGCGCACGGTCTATTCGCGACTGGTCGAGTTCAAGCATGGCGGCACGGAGATCGAGCCCGGTCTTGCCGACAAATGGGAAATTTCCGACGACGGCCTTGTCTACACTTTCCATCTGCATCCGGGTGTGAAGTTCCAGACCACCGATTATTTCAAGCCGACGCGCGACCTCAACGCCGATGACGTCGTCTTCTCCTTCGATCGCCAGTTCAACAAGCAGAACCCGTGGAACGGCGACAAGTATCTGCCGAACCTCACCTGGGACTATTACACCGGCATGGACATGCCGAAATATGTCGCCAAGTGGGAGAAGGTCGACGACCTCACCGTCAAGCTGACGCTGACCGAGCCGAACGCGCCGATGCTGGCCAATCTCGGCATGGACTTCGCCTCGATCGTGTCGAAGGAATATGCCGATCAGCTCGAGAAGGACGGCAAGATGGCCGACTTCTCGACCAAGCCGATCGGCACCGGTCCGTTTCAGTTCGTCGACTACCAGCTCGACGCCGTCATCCGCTATGCGGCCAATCCGGATTATTTCAAGGGCAAGGAAAAGATCGACGATCTGGTCTTCGCCATCACGCCTGACGCGACCGCCCGCATCCAGAAGGTGCTGGCCGGCGAGTGCGACGTGGCTCCGTATCCGAATCCGGCCGACATCGCCACCATCAAGGCCAACAAGGACGTGACCTTGATGGATCAGGCCGGCCTCAACATCGGCTATATGAGCTACAACACCACGATCCCGCCGCTCGACAAGCCGGAAGTGCGCCACGCGCTCAACCAGGCGATCGACCGGGAGGCGCTGATCAAGTCGCTGTTCCAGGATGCCGGCGCCACACCGGCCGAAAACCTCATCCCGCCGACCATGTGGTCGTGGGACAAGGACGTGAAGACCGACGCCTACAATCCGGATGAGGCCAAGAAGGTGCTCGAGGCTGCCGGCTTGAAGGAAATCCAGCTCTGGGCTTCCGACCGCGTTCGCCCGTATAACCCGAACTTCCAACGCGCCGCCGAGCTGATCCAGGCCGACTGGGCCAAGGTCGGCGTCAAGGCGACCATCGTCAACTACGAATGGACGAAGTATCGCGAGGAAGGCAAGAAGAAGGACCGTCCGGGCGCCTTCCAGATCGGCTGGACCGGCGACAATGGCGATCCGGACAACTTCTTCGCCACTCTCTTCGCCTGCTCCGCCGTCGGCGTCTCGAACTACTCCAGCTGGTGCGACAAGGACTTCGAGGACCTGATCCAGAAGGCCAAGAAGACCAGCGACCAGGCCGAGCGCACCAAGCTCTATGAGCAGGCGCAGGTGATCTTCGCCAAGCAGGCTCCGGCTTTCCTGCTGGCTCACAGCCAGGTCTACGCGGTCGTTCGCAACAATGTCAGCGGCTTTAAGATGGACCCGCTCGGCATTCACCGCTTCGACGGCGTTGACAAGGCCGAATAATATTGCGAACGGGGCGGCGCTAATTCCAGCGCCGCCCCGCTCCATTTGACGATGCTCCGATATCTTCTCAACAAAATCGCCCTCCTGATCCCGACTTTGGTCGGTATCACCATCTGTGCCTTCGCCTTTGTCCGGCTGCTGCCCGGCGATCCGATCCTGGCCATGGCCGGCGAGCATGGCGTCGCCCCCGCCCGCTATGAAGAGCTCAAGCAACAGTTCGGCTACAATCTGCCGATCTGGGAGCAGTATGCGCGCTATGTCGGTGAGGTCGCCACCGGCGATTTCGGCGTTTCCATCTCGTCCAAGCGCCCAGTGCTCGAGGAGTTCAAGACGCTCTTCCCGGCGACGCTGGAACTCTCCTTCTTCGCCATGATCTTCGCCATGGTGATCGGCATCCCCGCCGGCATCTTCGCCGCCGTCAAGCGCGGCTCATGGTTCGACCAGTCGCTGATGGGCACGGCCCTTGTCGGCTATTCGATGCCGATCTTTTGGTGGGGCCTTTTGCTCATCATCTTCTTTTCCGGCTATCTCGGCTGGACGCCGGTCTCGGGCCGCATCGGCCTGCAGTTTTTCTTCAAGCCGATCACCGGCTTCATGACCATCGACAGCCTGCTCCACGGCAAGTGGGACGCGTTCCGCTCCGCGCTTAGCCACCTCGTCCTGCCGGCGATCGTGCTCGGCACCATTCCGCTGGCGGTGATCGCGCGCCAGACGCGCTCGGCGATGCTCGAGGTGCTGGGCGAGGACTATGTCCGCACCGCCCGCGCCAAAGGCCTTTCGGGGGCGCGCGTCATCGGCGTGCATGCGCTGCGCAACGCGCTGATCCCGGTCGTCACCACCATCGGCCTGCAGGTCGGCACGCTGCTGGCCGGCGCCATCCTCACCGAGACCATCTTCGCCTGGCCGGGCATCGGCAAATGGATGGTCGATTCCATCTTCAAGCGCGACTATGTCGTCGTGCAGTCGGGCCTGCTTTTGATCGCGCTCATCGTCATGGCGGTGAACCTCATCGTCGATGTGCTCTATGCCGTCATCAACCCACGCATCAGGGCGGCATAAATGACCCAGACCGAAATCGCTCCGATGGCCGCCGGAAGTCCGGATCGCCTCACCGGGCTAAAAACCTTCTGGCACTATTTCTCGGTGAACCGCGGCGCCGTCATCGGCCTGTTCGTGTTCATCCTTTTGGTGCTGGCGGCCCTCTTCGCACCGCTGCTCGCGCCCTATGCGCCCGACGTGCAGGACAAGACCGCGTTCCTCAGGCCGCCCGCCTGGCAGGCAGGCGGCTCGACGCAATATCTGCTCGGCACCGATCCGGTCGGCCGCGACATCCTCTCGCGCCTGCTCTATGGCGCACGCTTCTCGCTGCTGATCGGCGCGGTGGTGGTCACGCTGGCGCTCACTGGCGGCATCACGCTCGGCCTGCTCGCCGGCTATTTCCGCGGCTGGGTCGACGTCGCGATCATGCGCGTCATGGACCTGATCCTGGCCTTCCCGTCGCTGCTGCTGGCGCTGGTGCTGGTGACGATCCTCGGGCCCGGCCTGTTCAACGCCATGCTGGCGATCGCGCTCGTCCTGCAGCCGCATTTCGCCCGCCTGGTGCGCGCCGCCGTGATGGCTGAGAAGAGCCGAGAATATGTCGTGGCGGCGAAAGTCGCCGGCGCCGGCCATCTCAGGCTGATGCTCGCCACCATATTGCCCAACTGCCTGGCGCCGCTGATCGTCCAGGGCACGCTGTCCTTCTCCAACGCCATCCTCGAAGCGGCCGCGCTCGGCTTCCTCGGTCTCGGCGCGCAGCCGCCGACGCCGGAATGGGGCACCATGCTTGCCTCGGCGCGCGAGTTCATCCTGCGCGCCTGGTGGGTGGTCACCTTCCCCGGCCTCGCCATCCTCATCACCGTGCTTGCCATCAACCTGATCGGCGACGGCCTGCGCGATGCGCTTGATCCCAAGCTCAGGAGGTCGTGATGGCGCTGCTCGACATCCAGAACCTCGTCGTCGAATTCCAGACCGCGTCGGGTCCGTTCCGCGCCGTCGACGGCGTCTCGCTCCATGTCGACGAGCGCGAGGTGCTCGCCATCGTCGGCGAATCCGGCTCCGGCAAATCGGTGTCGATGCTGGCCGTGATGGGCCTCCTACCATGGACGGCGACCGTCACCGCCGACCGCATGAATTTCAACGGCCGCGACCTGTTGAAGATCAGCCCGGCCGACCGCCGCAAGATCATCGGCAAGGACGTCGCCATGATCTTCCAGGAGCCGGTTGCCAGCCTCAATCCCTGCTTCACCGTCGGCTTCCAGATCGAGGAAGTGCTGCGCTTCCATATGGGCATGGACAAGGCCCAGCGCCGGGCACGCGCCATCGAGCTCTTCAAGCAGGTCGGCATCCCGGATCCCGCCGACCGGCTGAACTCCTTCCCGCACCAGATGTCGGGCGGCCAGTGCCAGCGCGTCATGATCGCGATGGCGATCGCCTGCAATCCGAAGCTCCTGATCGCCGACGAGCCGACCACCGCGCTCGACGTCACCATCCAGAAACAGATCCTCGATCTGCTGGTCTCGCTGCAGGCCAAATACAGCATGGGCCTGATCATGATTACTCACAATATGGGCGTGGTGGCCGAAACCGCCGACCGCGTCATCGTCCAGTACAAGGGCCGCAAGATGGAAGAGGCCGACGTGCTGTCGCTGTTTGAATCGCCGAAGAGCAACTACACGCGCGCGCTGCTCTCGGCGCTGCCGGAAAACGCCGTCGGCGACCGGCTGCCGACCGTCACGGACATGCTGTTCGAGGCCGCGCCTTCAGGAGCCGGCGCATGACCAAGGTCGTCGAGGGCAAGGACATCAAGCGCGACTACCATGTCGGCGGCGGCCTGTTCCGCGGCGCGCGCACCGTGCATGCGGTGAAGGGCGTTTCCTTCAGCGTCGAGAAGGGCAAGACGCTGGCGATCGTCGGCGAGAGCGGTTGCGGCAAGTCCACGCTCGCCCGCATCATCACGCTCATCGATCCGGCGACGTCAGGCGAGCTGTTCATCGACGGCAACAAGGTCGACATCGCCAGGGACGGGCTCACCAAGGAGATGCGCCGCAAGGTGCAGATCGTGTTCCAGAACCCTTACGGCTCGCTCAACCCGCGCCAGAAGATCGGCGACGTGCTTGGCGAGCCGCTCCTCATCAACACTGACAAGCCGGCCGAGGAACGGCGCGACCTGGCGATGAAAATGCTTAAGAAGGTCGGCCTCGGACCCGAGCACTACAACCGCTATCCGCACATGTTCTCGGGCGGCCAGCGCCAGCGCATCGCCATCGCCCGCGCGCTGATGCTGAACCCGAGCCTCCTGGTGCTGGACGAGCCGGTCTCGGCGCTCGACCTTTCAGTGCAGGCGCAGGTGCTCAACCTGCTCGCCGACCTGCAGGACGAGTTCCAACTGACCTACGTCTTCATCAGCCACGACCTCTCGGTGGTGCGCTACATCGCCGACGATGTGATGGTGATGTATTTCGGCGAAGCGGTCGAATACGGTCCGCGCGACGAGGTCTTCTCCGACCCCAAGCATGCCTATACCAAGACGCTGTTCGCCGCGACGCCCCGCGCCGACATCGCCAGCATCAAGGCGAGGCTTGCGAAGAAAGCGGCTTAGGGCCACAGGTCGCTGTCCCAGAGGGCGGTGACCCCAGAGGTCGTCATCCTAGGGCGGAGCGCTGCGAAGCAGCGCGCAGACCCTAGAATCCATGCCGTTACCCAGGTCACAAACGCAGCGGAGCAGAGTTCTGCACCGTGGCAACGCATCGACGTCACGGAATGGATCCTCGGGTCTGCGCGCGTCGCTTCGCTCCTTGGATGACGACGCGGAGGTGGTCGGGATCACGACAACTTCGCGATGATCGCCCGCAGCGCCTCACCGAATTTGTGCACTTCCTCCACCGTGTTGTAGTGCACAAGCGAGGCGCGGATCGCGCCGCTGTCCATCGACAGGTTGAGCCGCTTCATCAGCCGCGGCGCATACATGTGGCCGTCGCGGATGCCGATCTGCATGGCCGCCATCTCCTCGACGATCCGCTGCGGCGAAAGCTTGCCGATATTGAAGCAGAAGGTCGGCACGCGCTCGGTGATGCGCGCCTCGTCGGCGACGCCGTAGATCGTGGCATTGCAGTCCTTCAGCACCTTCATCATCTCGCGCGCCAGCACCAGCTCGTAGTCACGGATGGCGTTCATGCCGGCGACGATGTTGTCGCGGCGCGAGCGGTTGTTCTCGGGCAGGAAATTGCGGCCGATCGATTCCAGGTAGCGCACCGCCGCGTCCATGCCCGACACGTTCTCGTAGATGAAGGTGCCGGCCTCGACCTTGTAGGGCGGTTCGTCGGGAATGAAATCCTCGCGGAAGGTCGGCAGCCGCTTCAGCGTGTCGAAGTGGCCCCACAGGAAGCCCATATGCGGCGAGAAATTCTTGTAGCCGGAGCACACGAGATAGTCGCAGTCCCAGGCCTGCACGTCCATCAGCCCGTGCGGTCCGTAATGCACGCAGTCGAGGAACACTTCGGCGCCCGCCGCATGCGCGATCCTGGCCACCGAGGCGACGTCGACGATCGAGCCGATCGAATGCGCCGTCACCGTGCAGGCGACGAGGCGGGTGCGCTCCGACACCAGCGGCTTGAGGTCATCGACATGCAGATTGCCGTCCTCGCGCATGCGCCACCATTTGAACTTCGCGCCGGCCGGCTCCAGCGCCAACCAGGTGGCGATGTTGGCGTCGTGATCCATGTCGGTGACGATGATCTCGTCGCGTCCCCCATCCGCGTCCTTGGCGAGCATCTGGCCGATGCCGAGGCTGACCAGGCGGATGAACGAGGTCGCGTTCATGCCGAAGCAGATTTCGGACGGGCTGTAGGCGTTGATCAGGAGCGCGACGCTCTCGCGCGCCGTCGCGACCGACTGGTCGACGGTGACGCTGCGGCCATAGCGGCCGCCGCGCTGCACATTGTGCGACACCAGATGGTTGGTCACCGCATCGAGCACGCTTTGCGGGATCTGGGCGCCCGCGGCATTGTCCATGAAGATGAAATCGCCGGCCCGCTGCAAGGCGGGAAACATGGCGCGGATCTTTTCGACCGGGAAGGCGGCGCTGGTGCTGTCGGTCTGATGCTTGTTCACGGGGCAGGCTCCTGCGAGGGACTTGGGCGGGGGGACGGGTATCGATGGCGGTCAGCGCGCTTTCTCGTCCTTGAAGCGGCGCTCGAGCAGGCTGACGAGGCGCACCATCGGCCAGAGGAAGATGAGGTAGACCAACGCGGCCCCGATCAGCGGCGAGGGGTTGGCGTAGAGCGATTGCGCGTTGGTCGCTTCCTTCAGAAGTTCCGGCAGCGCCACCGTCGAGGCGAGCGAGGTATCCTTGAACATCGAGACGCAGTTGCTGGTCATCGGCGGGATGACCACGCGGATCGCCTGCGGCAGCACCACCTTGCGCAAGGTGAGCATGAAGGGGAGGCCGAGCGCCTGCGCCGCCTCGAACTGGCCCTTCGGAATGCTTTCGATGCCGGAGCGGAAAACCTCGGCCGAATAGGCCGACATGATGATGGCGAACGCAGTCACGGCCGATGCCCAGGATGACAGGCGGATGCCGAGGAAGGGCAGGGCGTAATAGATCAGGATCAGCACCACCAGCACCGGCAGGGCGCGGAAGATGTCGGTATAGCCGATGGCCAGCCACCGCAGCGGCTTCGGTCCGTAGAGCCGCAGCAGGCTGATCGCCAGCCCCACCGCGATGCCGATGACGATGCTCATGATCCCCAGCAGCAGCGTGTTGAGGAAGCCGCGCAGCAGCGCCGGCAAACTCGACGCAATGACCTCGGGATTGAAGAAGGTGTCGATCAGCGACATGGGAGCGTTCCCGGACCGTGTTGCGTCATGCGATGCCCTGACAGGACCCGGAC
>NZ_RZSA01001020.1:0-2246 GCF_003998075.1 Mesorhizobium sp. M2A.F.Ca.ET.037.01.1.1
GCGGAGACCGTGGCCGAGGCGGAGCGTCTGCTGCATCGGGTAAGATCGCTCCTGGCCCGCCCGGCGCGGCAGACAGCGGCCCCGGATATCGCGGCGCTGACGGCGCTTGCCGACGGCAGCGGCTATCGATTGCCGGCGGATGTCGAGGCGCATGCGGTGGCGCTCGACCCGGACAGCTGCCGCACCGCAGAAGCCGGCAGCCTCTATCCGGATCATGTCATCTTCCTTGGCCGGGGCTCCGTGGTGGCAAGGCCCGGCGAACAGGTTGCCGACGTCGTCGCGCGGCTGGGCGCAAATCCCGTCGCGGTGCTCTTTCCGGGCGCCGGCGTGCTGATGCGCGGCGACGCCAGCTCCGGCGCTGACGCCATGCAGCGCTGCCTCGCCGACGTGACCGCACGGATCGAAATCACGGCGCGATTGAACTATCTCACCGCCGCCGAGAATGACGAGCTGGTCAACTGGGATGCCGAGCAGTATCGCCAGAAACTCAACGCCGCGGGTTAGGTGAATGGTGCCGCTTGCAGTAGGCATCGACATCGGCACGTCCGGGTCGCGCGCCGTCGCGATGCGTCCGGACTTCTCCATCGCCGCGAGCACCGCTGCGCCGCTCGATCGCTTCGGCGCGAACGGCCGCGATCCTGCCGTCTGGTGGGCCGCGGTCGAAGCGACACTACGGGAACTCTTCTCACAAATCGACCGCGGAGCGGTGCGGACAATCGCGGTGGACGGCACGTCCGGCACCTTGCTGCCGATCGACGGCGCCGGACGGCCGCTGGCCGAGCCGCTGATGTACAACGACAAGGTTCCGGATGCGGCGATCCTCGCCGCGATCGACGGCGCGGCGCCGGAAGCAAGCGCCGCGCATGGGGCGACATCCGGACTCGCCAAGGCGCTCTGGTTCCAGCGCCTGCCTGACATCCATGCCGTGCTGCACCAGGCCGACTGGATCGCTGGACAACTCTCGGGCCGTTTCGACGTCAGCGACGAGAACAACAGCCTGAAGACCGGCTACGACGCCGAGGCATGCCGCTGGCCGGAGTGGATCGCGGCGACTGGCATGCGCATGGAGCTTCTGCCTGCCGTCGTCAGGCCAGGCAGCGTGACCGCCAGGCTCACGGCAGCGGCCGCCGGCCTGTTCGGCCTGCCGCGCGACGTCGCGGTGGTTGCCGGCACCACGGATGGCTGCGCCTCGTTCCTGGCGACGGGCGCTGTGGCCGCCGGCGACGGCGTGACCGCGCTCGGATCGTCGCTGACCATCAAGATCCTGTCCGACCGGCCGATCTTCGCGCCGCGCTATGGCATCTACAGCCACCGGCTTGGCGACGCCTGGCTGGCGGGCGGCGCATCGAACACCGGTGGCAAGGTGCTCGCGCAGCATTTTTCGCTTGCCCGCATCATCGAGCTCAGCGCGACGATCGATCCCGCGACGGAGACCGGCCTCGACTATTATCCGCTCGGCTCGCCCGGCGAGCGCTTTCCCATTGCCGATCCGGCGCTGCAGCCGCGGCTCCTACCCCGGCCGCGATCCGACGCCGACTATCTGAAGGCGATGCTGGAAGGGATCGCCGCCGTCGAGGCGCTCGGCTACCGGAGGCTTGCCGAACTCGGCGCGCCACCGCTGACATCGGTGCGCAGCGTCGGCGGCGGCGCCGCCAATGCCGCCTGGACCGCGATCCGGCAACGAAAGCTCGGCGTCGAATTTCGGCCTGCGCTGTCAGACGAGGCAGCGGCGGGCACGGCACGGCTGGCGCTCAAGGGTGCAAGCGAAGCGGGGCTGCTGTGAGCGCGAAGCACGCCATGCATCTCGACGGGGTCGCAGCGCTCGCCGAACGCTACGACGTGTTCCTGCTCGACCAGTTCGGCGTGCTGCATGACGGGCAGCAGCCTTACCCTGGCGCGGTCGAAGCCCTGTCGGCGCTGAAGCGTGCCGGCAAAACGGTGGCGCTGATCTCGAACTCCGGCAAGCGGGCGGAGCCCAATGAGAGGCGGCTGCTTAAGCTTGGTTTCGAGGCGGGAAGCTGGGACCATTTCGTCTCATCCGGCGAAGTGGCCTGGCGCATTTTCACGGACATGGCGCGCGAAGGCACGCTGCGGGCCGGCACAAGATGCCTGCTGATCAGCCGCGACGGGGACCGCTCGGCGATCGAGGGCCTGCCGCTTGTTTTGACCGAGCGCGGCGACGACGCCGAACTAGTGCTGATCGCGGCCAGCGAAGGCGACCGCTACGACCTCGATCACTACCGAAG
>NZ_RZSA01001021.1:0-2240 GCF_003998075.1 Mesorhizobium sp. M2A.F.Ca.ET.037.01.1.1
GCCCGCGACGGGTCAGCTTGCGCAGGAACTCCGTCCAGATCGGCTCGGCCTCGGAGGTGCCGATCTCCATGCCCAGCACCTCGCGCCGGCCGTCGGAATTGACGCCGACCGCAATGATGATGGCGACCGAGACGATGCGCCCGCCGCGGCGCACCTTCAGATAAGTCGCGTCAATCCACAGGTAGGGCCAATCGCCCTCGATCGGCCGTTCGAGGAAGGCCTTCACCTTGCCGTCGATCTCTTCGCACAGCCGCGAGACCTGGCTCTTGGAGATGCCGCTCATGCCCATGGCCTTGACGAGATCGTCCACCGAGCGCGTCGAGATGCCCTGGACGTAGATCCCATGAGGAGTGGATAACGACCTGCACACTCTGCCAGAGTGAGGTTGCCAATGCACAGTCTCGGAGGATAACCATGCTTATTACAGCCGACCGACCCGCAGCCCTGCCGCTATCCGCACGGATCTTGGCGCGATTTTCGTGTCAATGGAATTGAGCAAAACGACTTGGCTGGTAACGTCGCTATCGCCGGGTGGCGGCGAGAAGATATCGATGCATTCGCTGGCGGGCGGCGACATCGCTGGACTGCTGGAGCGGTTTGCCGAGCTCAGCAGGAAGGCGCGGGCTCGGACCGGGCGCTGCTTTCCGATTATTGTAATCCAGGAGGCCGGGCTCGACGGCTTCTGGATCCATCGTATGCTGGGGACCGAGGGGATCGAAAGCCATATCGTTGATCCGGCTTCGATTGCGATCTCGCGCCGGCGGCGTCGAGCAAAGACCGACCGAATCGATGGCGAGACACTGGTGCGTACGCTTTTGGCATACAAGCGAGGGGAACCGCGCGTCTGCTCAATGGTCAGGGTGCCAACAATCGAGGAGGAGGACCGACGTCGCATCACGCGCGAACGCAAGGTGCTGATCGCCGAGCGAGTGCTTCATGTCAATCGCCTCAAGGGGTTGCTTTTCAGCCAAGGGATCTCCGATTACGAGCCGCTGCACCGCGATCGGCGGAAGCGCCTTGAGGAACTTAGGACCGGCGACGGCCGGGCGCTGCCTGTCCATCTGAAGGCTCAGATCTGCCGTGAACTCGATCGGTTGGAGTTGCTGCTCAAACAGATCAAGGCGGTAGAGATCGAGCGAGATGCGCTTCTGGCCAAGGAGAAGGCGACCATGCCTGCGCCGGCAGCGATGCTGACCGATATCAGGGGGATCGGCCCTGAGTTCGCGGCAATCCTCCATACAGAGGGCTTATTCCGACACTTCGACAATCGAAGACAGGTCGCCGCTTATGCAGGCCTCGCGCCAACGCCTTGGCAGAGCGGATCAATTGACCGCGAACAGGGCGTCTCGAAGGCCGGCAATCCCCGAATGCGAACAACGATGATCGAACTGGCCTGGCTGTGGCTGCGCTACCAACCAGAGTCCGCACTAGCTCGCTGGTTCCAGGATCGGGTGCACCGAAGTGCCGGCCGCTTCAAGAAGTCCACGATCGTCGCGCTCGCGCGCAAGCTGCTGGTTGCCCTGTGGAAATATATCAACGCCGGCGTCGTCATCGAGGGAGCGGTGACGAAAGCCAACTGCCAGTAAACTGGCGATCACATTATGATCCATTCCTCAGGGCCTGATCAGCCCTGGCGGATCCAGGCGGACGAACCGGCAGGAAGCTTGGCCAAAAACGCCGTGACGTAGAATGGTCTCGTCCTCCTGAGCCCTTGCCCGCAGAATGCGGGATATTGGTGCGGCCGCCCCGAGCGGCGACCGGATGTGAGGTTGATCAGGCTCGGATAGGAGAGCCGCGTCATATAACCGGGCTCAGACCGCGGATCCGATGAAGAAGGCAAGTTCCAATGGGATCATGAAGTATCTACTTGACCCAAACTTCCTCATGTGAGGCTTCTTGGATGACGGCGGTCAGCGCCTTCTCGGCCATGCGGCGCGGTTCGAGGAAGCCCGGAAAGTAGCTTCCCTTCCTGAGCTTTGGGATGCGCAGCTCGACCGTCCCGGCCCGCGTCTCCCAGTCGCGTTCCCGGTAGCCGTTGCGCTGGGCGAGACGAAGCGGGTTCTTCTCGCCATAGGCGGCGCCGGTGGCCGCGCCCACCTCCAGTTCCATCAGCCGCTCGGCGGCAAAGCCGATCATCTCCCGCAAGAGATCGGCATCTGGGGTCTTCTCCACGAGCGTGCGCAGGTTCATCATGTCGTCGGTCATCGGTGGTCCTTCCGAATGGGTTGGCGTCAACAACC
>NZ_RZSA01001022.1:0-2238 GCF_003998075.1 Mesorhizobium sp. M2A.F.Ca.ET.037.01.1.1
ATCGAGAGCATGGGCGGCAGCGCCGACTTCGCCACCATCCTCGCCGACATCGAGCGCCGCGACGAGCGCGACATGGGCAGAGCCTCCTCGCCGCTGAAGCCGGCGGCGGACGCGCACTTGCTTGATACCAGCGAAATGGCTATAGAAGCCGCGTTTCTGGCGGCAATGGCGATCGTTGACGATGTCCTTGCCAAGAGAAACAAGGCCTGATCGGGCTTTTTCGGTTGCCTTGAGCGGCGAAAATACCCATATCGGGCACGAACCAGCCTGCCAGCATTCTTCATGCGCCGGACTTGCCGCTTAGATAGCGGCCAAGGGCTCTTCAGCCCGGAACGCCGGCAGGCTCACGCAACGCTAACCCACGGCGCCCGCTCCGCGACAAAAGCGGAGCATTCCAGGAGAAACAATGTCAGCTGCTAATCCGTCTCGCGACGATTTCGCGAGCATGCTCGAAGAATCATTCACCGCCGGCCATTCCGGCGAGGGCCAGGTTGTCCGGGGCACGATCACCGCGATCGAAAAGGACATGGCCATCATCGATGTCGGCCTCAAGGTCGAAGGCCGCGTGCCGCTTAAGGAATTCGGCGCCAAGGGCAAGGACTCCTCCCTCAAGGTCGGCGACACCGTCGAGGTCTATGTCGAGCGCATCGAGAACGCGCTTGGCGAAGCCATGCTGTCGCGCGAGAAGGCTCGCCGCGAGGAGAGCTGGGTGCGTCTCGAGGAGAAGTTCACCAAGGGTGAGCGCGTCGAAGGCGTCATCTTCAACCAGGTCAAGGGCGGCTTCACCGTCGACCTCGACGGCGCCGTGGCGTTCCTGCCGCGCAGCCAGGTCGATATCCGTCCGATCCGCGACGTCACCCCGCTGATGCACAACCCGCAGCCCTTCGAGATCCTCAAGATGGATCGCCGCCGCGGCAACATCGTGGTGTCGCGCCGCACCGTGCTCGAGGAGAGCCGCGCCGAACAGCGTTCGGAAATCGTGCAGAACCTCGAGGAAGGCCAGGTGGTCGAGGGTGTGGTCAAGAACATCACCGACTACGGTGCGTTCGTCGACCTCGGCGGCATCGACGGCCTGCTGCATGTCACCGACATGGCATGGCGCCGCGTCAACCATCCGACCGAGATCCTCAACATCGGCCAGACGGTCAAGGTGCAGATCATCCGCATCAACCAGGAAACCCACCGCATCTCGCTCGGCATGAAGCAGCTCGAGTCGGATCCGTGGTCGGATATCGGCACCAAGTTCCCGATCGGCAAGAAGATCAAGGGCACCGTCACCAACATCACCGACTACGGCGCGTTCGTCGAGCTGGAGCCGGGCATCGAGGGCCTCATCCACGTTTCGGAAATGTCGTGGACGAAGAAGAACGTGCACCCCGGCAAGATCCTGTCGACGACCCAGGAAGTCGACGTGGTCGTGCTCGAGGTCGATCCGGCCAAGCGCCGCATCTCGCTCGGTCTCAAGCAGACGCTTGAGAACCCGTGGGAAGCCTTCGCGCGCAACCATCCGGTCGGCAGCCAGGTCGAGGGCGAGGTCAAGAACAAGACCGAGTTCGGCCTGTTCATCGGCCTGGAAGGCGACGTGGACGGCATGGTGCACCTGTCCGACCTCGACTGGACCCGTCCGGGCGAGCAGGTCATCGAAGAGTACAATCGCGGCGACATGGTCAAGGCGCAGGTGCTCGACGTCGACATCGAGAAGGAACGCATCTCGCTCGGCATCAAGCAGCTGGCCCGCGACACGGTCGGCGAAGCGGCCAATAGCGGCGAGCTGCGCAAGAACGCCGTCGTCACCTGCGAGGTCATCGGCGTGAAGGATGGCGGTCTGGACGTGCGGCTGGTCGACAGCGGCATCGAGACCTTCATCAAGCGCTCCGACCTTTCGCGCGACCGCGACGAGCAGCGCCCCGAGCGCTTCACCGTCGGCCAGAAGGTCGACGCCCGCGTCATCGCCTTCGACAAGAAGACCCGCAAGCTGCAGGTCTCGATCAAGGCGCTGGAAATCGCCGAGGAAAAGGAAGCGGTCGCCCAGTACGGCTCGACCGACTCCGGCGCCTCGCTTGGCGACATCCTGGGCGCGGCGCTGAAGAAGCAGGGTAACTAAGCCCTTTCGCTTCGCGAATAACAAAACCCCGCCGGAGCGATCCGGCGGGGTTTTCTTTTGTCGGGATATCAGAGCAATTCCAGGAAAAGTGTCAGCGGTTTTCCGTCCGGAATTGCGTAAAAAAAGAGATAGAG
>NZ_RZSA01001023.1:0-2232 GCF_003998075.1 Mesorhizobium sp. M2A.F.Ca.ET.037.01.1.1
TCTTCATAGTGGGTTTTGAAATGAGCAACCGCGAGACCGCCGGTTGCGTACAGCAATGCCGGTCCCATCGCATAGCCCAAGCGGGCTCGAAGCGAACCCTGGACATCGATCTTGGTGTCGATCGTGCCGGCAAACACCGAATCGACTGAACCGCTCATTCCGGAGGCTTCGATGTCGGCTTCGCCGCCGAGAACGAACGAACCGTAAGCTTGGTTGTAGCCAAGATGGATACCACCGAGCACTCCGTTGGATTTCCAGGAGTCGGCCCAATCCGAATTGCCACTCGATATCGACTGATCATGGCTATCGACGTGGCCCCAACCATAGCCTAGTTGGACGCCAACATAGGCGCCGCTCCAGTCATAGATCGCCGGAGCGGCGGAAAGCGCATCCGCGGCAAAAGCGCTACCCGGAAGGGCAGCAAGAATAGCAGAAGCCAACAAAATCGATTTCATGGACCCACCCCGTGTTTCGCGGCAGTGTAGACCGCTTCGATTGCAGCGCAATATAGCCGGGCATCCGGAAGATGCTTTCTTATCTGAAGTTGCACAAAAACCACGCTGGCTCCCGTCTGGTGGCCGGTGGACGCCAATGACACCCGGCAGAGCCAGCCCGTAACCAGCTTCATGCCGCTTCTCCACACTCGATCATGTATGGAGAATGATTTCAAAGCCTTAAGCGGGAGATAATGGGCCGGCTAAAGCATTAACAAATGTGGCGAAGCGCCCGGAACGGTTGAACGTTCCATAGGCTGCGAAAGCCCCCTCAGACGTCCCTGGAATTGTTTTACCCGCGCGCCTTGACGTTGATCGTCTCCGGCACGGGCGTCAGCGGCCGGCGCTCGGTGAACCAGGCGACGAGATTGTCGACGCAAAGATCCGCCATGGCGCGGCGGGTGTGGACGGACGCCGAGCCGACATGCGGCAGAAGCGAGGCATTGGCAGCGTCGAGCAGGGCCCGTGGCACGTTCGGTTCGTCGGCAAAGACGTCGAGCCCCGCGGCGGCGATGGTACCGCTCTTCAGGGCGGCCGCCAGTGCTGTCTCGTCCACCGCCGAGCCACGGCCGATATTGACGAAGACGCCGTTCGAACCCAGCGCCGACAAGATTTCGGCATTGATCGCCTTCTCCGTGGAGGCGCCCCCCGGAGCAATGCAGATCAGCGTGTCGACGGCCTCGGCAAGGCCTTTCAAAGTGGCATGATAGTCGTAAGCCAGGCCTTCCACCTTGCGGCGATTGTGGTAGGCGATCGGCAGGCCGAAGGCTTCAAGGCGGCGGGCGACGGCGCGGCCGATGCGGCCCATGCCGAAAATGCCGACGCTGCGGCCGCGCAAGGTAAGCCGGCTCAGGCGATAATTGCCCTTCTTCACCCAAGCGCCGTCGCGCAGCCACTTCTCGGCGGCGTAGAGCTCGCGCACGGTGTTGATCAACAGACCAATGGCGGTGTCGGCGACCTCCTCGGTCAAAACGTCGGGCGTGTTGGTGACCATGACGCCGCGCTTCGCCGCGTGATTGGCGTCGACCGAATCATAGCCGACGCCGAAACTGGCGATGATCTCAAGGTTGGGCAGGGCGTCAATCATCGTCGCGTTGATGCCGGCATAGGAGGCGATGCCGCGCACAGTGGCGCGTATCTCTTCCGTGACCAGCGAAGGGTCGGCACGTTCGATGCGCACAAGCTTGAACGCCTTGTCTATGCGGCTGACGGCATGATCGTTGAAATCGCCCGGCACCAGGATGGCGACTGGCAATTTTTCTTCTGCAATGGTCATGCACGCTCCACCGGCTTGCCGGTCGACTGCCGCACATGCAGTTCCGGCTTGATCAGCTCCTGCGAGGGCCGCACCGCCTGCCCGTTCAATTTGTCGAGCAAGGCGCTCGCGGCGCGGCGACCGACCTCGCGCTGGCCGTTCCAGACAGTGGTCAGGGCCGGCGTCGCGATTGCAGCCTCCTCGAGATCGTCATAGCCGGTGACCGAGATATCGACGCCGGGCACGAGGCCTGCGCGCGCGATGCCGTTCATCAACCCGATCGCGACCAAATCGTTCCAGCAGCAGGCGGCGGTGGGCTTGTCCTTCAGCGCCAGAAACTGCCCCGCGGCTTCGAAGCCGGCCTGCTTGGTGCGGGGGCCGGGAATGCGCCAGGACGGCTTCACCTCCAGGCCGGCCGCCTCCATGGCGTTGAGATAGCCCTGGTAACGGTCGCGGCCGGTCGAGGTCTGGTCGGTGCCGCCG
>NZ_RZSA01001024.1:0-2232 GCF_003998075.1 Mesorhizobium sp. M2A.F.Ca.ET.037.01.1.1
CACCGGCAAGCGCGCAGCCGGCCGCGCCGGCGCCGAAGTCGGAAGACCGCATCGCACAGGTGCTGCAGCAGGATGCCGCCAACACCGCCAACAAAAACGATGTCGTCGCCGTCGCGCCGCGCAAGGTGAAGACCATGATGGTCAAGCCTGACGGCTCGCTGGTGCCGCGCGAGGATCCGGCTCCGGCCGCGCCGAAGGTCGCGGCGGCCGAGCCGAGCGATCCGGCGCCACAGCATGTCGCGCCGGCCTCCGACGGCCAGCAGACGGGAACGGTGGCTTCAGATACGGGGCAGGCCGATACGGGTCAGGCCGATGCGGTGACCGTCAAGCCGGCGAAGCCCGCGAAGAAGGCTGAAGCCAAGTCGCAGTCGAGCAACACGCCCGCGGTGGTGCCGGTGGCGCCGGCGCGTCCGTCCGATCAGCCGGTCGATATCGTCGGCGAGGTCAAGCCGGACCAGGTCGCTTCCATCGATCCGGCGGCGGCAGCCGGCGGCGGCTCGTGGTCGATGCAGATCGCCTCGCAGCCGACGGTGCAAAGCGCGCAGTCGACCTATCAGGATCTGCAGCGCCGCTACGGAAGCGTGCTCTCCGGCCGCACCGCCAACATCGTCAAGGCCGAGGTCGCGGGCAAGGGCACCTTCTACCGCGTCCGCGTTCCGGCCCATTCGCGCAACGATGCGATCGAGCTCTGCACCAGCTACAAGGCGGCGGGCGGTAACTGCTTCGTATCGCGCTGATCCGTCCCAACACCGAACGCCGGCGCCGCCGCAAGGCCGCGCCGGCTTTTCGTTGTGGACGGTTGTGAGCTTTGGCCAGTCTCAGGGCAGGGGTGATTCCCTTTGCTCGCTCAAAGCCTTAAGCTTCGGTCTATGAGCGAATCAAAATCCATGATCCTGGGCTGCGCCGGGAAATCCCTCACCGAAGACGAAATCCGCTTCTATCGGGACGAACGTCCCTGGGGCTTCATCCTGTTTGCGCGCAACATCGGCGAGGCGGCACAGATCCGCGACCTGGTGGCCGCGATGCGCGACTGCGTCGGCCGCCCGGAAGCTCCCGTCTTCATCGACCAGGAAGGCGGCCGGGTGCAGCGCCTGCGTCCGCCGCTGGCGCCGAACTATCCCGCCGGCGGCGCGCTTGGCGCGCTGTGGCGCGAGGACAAGGAAGCCGGCCGCCGCGCCGCCTGGCTGATGGCGCGGCTGCACGCCTTCGATCTTTCCCGCCTGGGCATCACCGCCGACTGCCTGCCGGTGCTTGACGTTCCGGTCGAAGGCGCCAGCGACGTCATCGGCGCGCGCGCCTATGGCAAGGAGCCCAATGCCGTGATCGAGCTTGGCCGGGCCTCGGCCGAGGGCTTGATGTCGGGCGGCGTGCTGCCGGTGATGAAGCATATTCCCGGCCATGGCCGCGCCTTTGCCGACACGCATTTCGCGCTGCCGACCGTCGATACGCCGCTCGAGGAGCTCAGGCGGCATGATTTTGCCCCGTTCAAGGCGTTGAACGCGCTGCCGATGGCGATGACGGCGCATGTCGTCTACAGCGCCATCGACCCCGACAATCCTGCGACGACGTCCGCCAAGGTCGTCGATCAGGTGATCCGCGGCGAGATCGGCTTCGACGGGCTGCTGATGAGCGACGACACCTCGATGAAGGCACTTTCTGGGGATTTCCCGACAAAGGCGGCCTCGATCCTTGCGGCCGGCTGCGATCTCGTCCTTCACTGCAACGGCGTTTTCGAGGAGATGTCGGGGATCGCCTCGCGCACGACGGGGCTGTCGGGCAAGTCCTTGCAACGCGCGGAGCGGGCGCTGACCTATATAAAGGATCGCGACGTCGCCGACGAAACGGCGATACGCGCGGAATTTGCCACCTATTTCGAAGCGGTGGCCTGAACCGGAAGGGACGAAAGGCAAGTGGCGGAGACATTGGAAGGCAAGGCCGCGAAGGCCGCACCGATGGACCGTCTGTGGGCCGAGAACGACGATTCACGCCTGACCGGCGACCCATCCCTGGTCGTCGACGTGGCCGGTTTCGAAGGTCCGCTCGATCTTCTCCTGCACCTTGCCCGCAACCAGAAGGTCGATCTGGCACGCATTTCGATCCTGGCTTTGGCCGAGCAGTATCTGGCCTTCATCGAGAAGGTGCGGGCGCTGAGGTTGGAGCTTGCCGCCGACTATCTGGTGATGGCGGCGTGGCTCGCCTTCCTGAAATCGAAGCTCCTGATCCCGAAACAGC
>NZ_RZSA01001025.1:0-2231 GCF_003998075.1 Mesorhizobium sp. M2A.F.Ca.ET.037.01.1.1
GTGCATTCGCTGCACGGCTATTTCATGCGGCCCGGCGACACCAAGCTGCCGATCGTCTACGACGTCGACCGCATCCGCGACGGCGGCTCCTTCACCACGCGCCGGGTCGTGGCGATCCAGCATGGCCAGGCGATCTTCTCGCTGGAGGCTTCGTTCCAGCAGGACGAGATTGGCCTTGAGCACCAGATGCCGATGCCGCGCGACGTGCCGGCGCCCGACACGCTGCTGTCCCAGCGCGAGCTGCTCGGCAAATTCGGCGAAGCGGTGCCGGAAGGCATCAGGCGCTACTGGGATCGCGACCGGCCTATCGAGATGAAGCCGGTGATGCTGAAGCACTATACGAGCCGCGAGAAGCTGGAGCCGCAGCAGAACATCTGGATCCGCACCACCGGCCCGGTGCCCGAAAACCGTGCGATACAGGCGGCCGTGCTCGCCTACCTCTCCGACATGACGCTGCTCGACACCTCGACCTTCGCGCATGGCCGCGCCATCTTCGACCGCGACATCCAGGCGGCCAGCCTCGACCATGCCATGTGGTTCCACCGCAGCCACTCGCTCGACGACTGGATCCTCTACAACCAGGACAGCCCGTCGACGCAAGGGTCGCGCGGCTTCACCCGCGGTTCGCTGTTCGCGCGGGACGGAACGCTCATCGCTTCGGTCGCCCAGGAAGGCCTGATCCGACTCAAGCGCTGAGCCGGCTTCTGATCGATGCCTGCCAAGCAGGCATTTTTGAAATCTTGCCTATTTTTTGATCACGACACCCGATGCGGCCGCGCACAAATGATGTGCGCAGGCCGCTCTGCCCCTTTGTTTACAACAGGTTAACGCCATGCTTCGGCAATTGGCACGGAGCTTGAATCCTGTCGGGCACTCTCCGGCTCTCCTCGGGATCGGTGTAGGTGTGCAAACGCGGGGGACCGCAACAGCAAAGGGTGAAACCTTATGAAAATCGTGATGGCAATCATCAAGCCGTTCAAGCTCGACGAGGTGCGCGAAGCGCTCACCGCCGTCGGCATCCAGGGCCTGACCGTCACCGAAGTTAAAGGCTACGGGCGTCAGAAGGGGCACACGGAAATCTATCGCGGCGCGGAGTACGCGGTCAGCTTCCTGCCCAAGATCAAGATCGAGGTCGCGGTCGGCGCCGACATGGTCGACAAGGCCGTCGAAGCCATCACTTCGGCCGCCAAGACCGGCCAGATCGGCGACGGCAAGATCTTCGTCTTCGGCATCGACCAGGCGGTGCGCATCCGTACCGGCGAAACAGACACCGACGCGCTCTGAGCGGCGACCATCCATTCCAACGGAGAGTTAAATGAATATTCCTTCCACCTTGAAGACGACGGGACGCGCGGCCGCTTCGCTCGCTCTCGTAGCGCTGAGCACCGCCGCCGCCTTCGCGCAGGAGGCCGCTCCGGCGGCGCCTGCGGCGCCCGCCGCTCCGACCCCGGTTCTCGACACCGGCAATACCGCCTGGATGCTGACCTCGACGGCGCTGGTGCTGATGATGACCATTCCGGGCCTGGCGCTGTTCTACGGCGGCATGGTGCGCAAGAAGAACGTGCTCGCCACCATCATGCAGAGCTTCGCCATCACCTGCCTGGTGACGGTGCTGTGGTTCATGTTCGGCTATTCGCTCGCCTTCACCACCAACGAATCCGCCAGCTTGAACAGCTATGTCGGCGGCTTCTCGCGGTTCTTCCACCACGGCATCACCGTCTCGACGCTCTGGCTGCCGGGCGTGGCGAATATTCCCGAATTCGTCTTCTCGATGTTCCAGTTGACCTTCGCCATCATCACGCCGGCGCTGATCGCCGGCGCCTTCGCCGAGCGCATGAAATTCTCGGCGCTGCTGATCTTCATGGGCCTGTGGCTGGTGTTCGTCTACGCGCCGATCGCGCATTGGGTGTGGGGCGGCGGCTTCCTCGGCTCGGCCGGTGTGCTCGACTTCGCCGGCGGCACGGTCGTCCACATCAACGCTGGTGTCGCGGGCCTGGTCTGCGCGCTGGTGCTGGGCAAGCGCGAAGGCTACGGCACCACCAACATGGCGCCGCATAACCTGGTCTACTCGGTCATCGGCGCCTCGCTGCTGTGGGTCGGGTGGTTCGGCTTCAACGCCGGTTCGGAACTGGCGGCCGATGGCCTTGCCGGCGCCGCGATGATGAACACGCAGGTTGCCACCGCCGCTGCGGCGCTCGCCTGGATGTTCGCCGAATGGATCGTCGCCAAGA
>NZ_RZSA01001026.1:0-2231 GCF_003998075.1 Mesorhizobium sp. M2A.F.Ca.ET.037.01.1.1
ATCGTCCGTGTTACGGTCGATCGAATTTCCGGGAGAGGCTTTGCGTTGCATATCCGGCTGAGACGATGGAGCATGCCGGCCGCGTTCGTTGCGGCGCTGCTCCTGTTGCTTCAGTCCTCTCTCGGCGCTTTCGCCTTCGGCGGGCCGTCGCAGCTCGATGCCTTCGGCAACGTCATCTGCACGCATGAAGGGGCCATAAAACTCCCCGGCGGCGATCCGCACCAGCAGCATATGCCGGCCTGCTGCTCGCTCGGCTGCAGCATGGTTTCGCCAGCGCATCTGCCGCCGCCGGAAGCAGGCGCGGTGGCCGGAACCGGGCTTTTCGAGGCGGTCACCTTCCAGCTTCCGGCCTTCCGGCATCAGGATTTCGCCCGCGACCGTTCTCCGGCCAATCCGCGCGCGCCGCCGGCAATAGTCTGATCCGCGGAATCCTCCGCGGGCCCGTTCATCAAAGATCACTGTTCGCGGCCGCAAAACGGCGCGATTCTCATATTCATGGAGCAACCATGTCCAAGCTTCTTTTCAAGGCGCAAACCTTCGGCCTTCGCGGCGCGCCGTTCCTTTTCCAGCAGCGCATTGGCCTTGCCGTGCTCAGCCTTCTGCTTCTCCTGGCTTGCGTTCCCTTCGCCATCGCACATGAATTCAAGGTCGGCGACCTCGAGATCGAGCATCCCTGGTCGCGGGCGACGCCGCCCGGCGCCAAGGTGGCCGGCGGCTATTTCACCGTGGTCAACAAGGGCAGCGCGCCCGACCGGCTGCTGTCGATTTCCTCCGACATCTCCGACAAAGTCGAGCTGCATGAGATGGGCGTCAAGGACGGCGTTATGACCATGCGGCCGGTCGAGGGCGGGCTGGAGATCCCGGCCGGCGGCAAGGTCGCGCTGAAGCCCGGCGCCTACCATCTGATGTTCACCGGCTTGAAGCGGCAGCCGAAGCAGGGCGAGAAATTCCCGGCGACGCTGACCTTCGAGAAGGCCGGCAGCGTCAAGGTCGAGTTTGCCGTCGAAGGCATGGGCGAGACCGGCAGTGGCGACATGGACATGGACCACGCCGAATAATCCGCCAAATCGAAATCAGAGGGACAATTCATGATGAAGTATCTTCTGGCGGCGGGCGTGCTTTGCGCGCTCGGAACCAATGCCGCGCTCGCCCATATCACGCTGGAAACGCAGGAAGCGGCTGTCGGCTCCACCTACAAAGCAGTCTTGCGCGTGCCGCATGGCTGCGAGGGCAAGGCGACGACGGCCGTGCGCGTGCAGATCCCCGAAGGCGTCATCGCGGTGAAGCCGATGCCCAAGCCCGGCTGGACGCTGCAGATCAAGAAGGGCAAATACGAGAAATCCTACCAGCTCTATGGCGAGACGCTGACCACCGGCGTGAAGGAAGTGGACTGGAGCGGCGGCAATTTGCCGGACGAATTCTATGACGAATTCGTCTTCCGCGCCTCGCTGGCGGCCGACCTGCCGGCCGGCCAGATGCTCTATTTCCCGGTGGTGCAGGAATGCGGCGACGCCACCGACCGCTGGATCGAGATCCCGGCGGCGGGCCAGGATGAGGACGCCTTGGAAAGTCCGGCGCCCGGCATCAAACTACTGCCGAAGAGATGATCTTTATTGGCGCGCTCCATCGGGGCGCGCCACCATTTCCTGTAAGACGGCATGAACGCAGCACAATCTTCCCCGACGATGCGCCTGCATACCGGCCCGATTGCCTGGCTGGTGGCACTGCTCGTGGCGATGGCGGTGTTGGCCATGCCCGGGCGAGCCTTCGCGCATGCGGCGCTGGTCGCGACAGATCCTGCCGACGGCGCCTTGCTGGAGCAAAGCCCGGCGCAGTTTTCGCTGATCTTCAGCGAGCCCGTCTCGCCGCTGGTGCTCACTCTTGTGCGGCCGGACGGCTCGCAGCTTGCTTTGACATCCTTCCGTCTCAACGACCAGACGGTCGAGATCGACAATCCCGAAACGCTTAAATACGGCACGCATGTTTTGAGTTGGCGGGTGGTGTCGGTCGACGGCCATCCGGTCGGCGGTTCGGCGCTGTTTTCCATCGCCGCGCCAAGCGCGGCACCGACCGCGGGCGAAGCCGTGGACTGGACGCTGCGCGCGGCGATCTGGGCCGCTAGGTTGTTTTTCTATGCCGGCCTCTTCCTCGGCGTCGGCGGCGCGTTCGCTCTCGCCTTGCTGGCCGGGGACGTGCGCCGCGGCCGGCGCTTTGTCGCCGCGGCCCTCATT
>NZ_RZSA01001027.1:0-2221 GCF_003998075.1 Mesorhizobium sp. M2A.F.Ca.ET.037.01.1.1
TCCCTGCCCATATGCATCCCAGCCGCTCCTTCCAGGGGCTGATCCTGACCTTGCACAATTACTGGGCGGACTATGGTTGCCTCATCCTGCAGCCCTACGACATGGAAGTCGGCGCCGGCACCTTCCATCCGGCGACCACCTTGCGCGCGCTTGGTCCGCTGCGCTGGAACGCCGCTTACGTGCAGCCCTCGCGCCGGCCGAAGGACGGCCGCTACGGCGAGAACCCGAACCGTCTGCAGCATTATTACCAGTACCAGGTGATCCTGAAGCCCAATCCGCCGAACCTGCAGGAGCTTTATCTCGGCTCGCTGGAAGCGATCGGCGTCGATCCGCTGCTGCACGACATCCGCTTCGTCGAGGACGATTGGGAAAGCCCCACGCTTGGCGCCTGGGGGCTCGGCTGGGAATGCTGGTGCGACGGCATGGAAGTCTCCCAGTTCACCTATTTCCAGCAGGTCTGCGGCATCGAATGCGCGCCGGTGGCGGGCGAACTGACCTACGGCCTGGAGCGGCTCGCCATGTATGTGCAGGGCGTCGACAATGTCTATGACCTGAATTTCAACGGCCGCGAAGGCGCCGAGAAGGTCACTTACGGCGATGTCTTCCTGCAGGCCGAGCAGGAATATTCGCGCCACAATTTCGAATTCGCCAACACCGCGATGCTGCTGAGGCATTTCGAGGACGCCGAGGCCGAGTGTAAGGCGCTGCTCGATGCCGGCACGCCCAAGCCGAGCGACAATCTTCCGATGCACCGGATGGTCTTTCCGGCCTACGACCAGTGCATCAAGGCAAGCCATGTCTTCAACCTGCTCGACGCGCGCGGCGTGATCTCGGTCACCGAGCGGCAAAGCTACATCCTGCGCGTGCGCAATCTGGCCAAGGCGTGCGGCGAGGCGTTCCTGAAGACGCGGGCTGGCGGGCTGGCAGCGGCTTAGAGCAATTCCAGGAAAAGTGCGTAGCGGTTTTCCGTCCGGAATTGCGTCAAAACAAGATAGAGCGAATTCGCAGTTTCAGTGAAACGGCGGCTTGCTCTAAGCCGGTACGGCTTTCACGGTCTCGGCGGCGGCGCCGACCGGCAACACGACCTGCGCCGTTGCGCCATCGATCGTGCGCATGGCCTGCCTGACCCCCGGCATCGTGATCACGCCATGCATCTGCGCGGCGAAGCAGGCGCTGAGCGCCAGGATCTGCAGGGTTCTCGATGCCGTCTTCATCGTCGTTCAGCCAATAGGTCTCTGCCTGAGCGTTTGTCGCTTCAGCGCCGCGTTCGGTTCATGGGAAGGTTTGCTCCAAGGATGACCGACCCTGAGCCGTCCCGACAGTTGGCTGAAAAATTCCGTGAAATCGCTTGAAGAGGCGATCTCCTAGCGGGGTGACAGCGGCCGGCCGAGTTGCTATTTCCCGCCCATTCGTGACGGCGCTGACGCGCCGGCCCTCCCCATCAAGGGGAGGGTGGGAGCCTAATCATGCCTGACCTACTGCTAGAACTTCGCTCGGAAGAGATTCCCGCCCGCATGCAGCGCAAGGCTGCCGGCGACCTCAGGAAGATGCTGACCGACGGTCTGGTCGAGGCGGGTCTCACCTATGAGGCGGCGCGCGAATATTGGACGCCGCGCCGGCTGGCGCTCGACATCCGTGGCCTGACGGCGCGCTCCAAGGACATTCGCGAGGAGATCAAGGGTCCCTCGACCACCGCGCCCGAGCAGGCGGTGCAGGGTTTTCTGCGCAAGGCCGGCCTGTCGTCGATCGCCGAGGCGCATGTCCATTCCGATCCGAAGAAGGGCGACTTCTACGTCGCCCACATCTCGAAGCCGGGCAGGGCGGCCGAAGAGATCATCGCCGAGCTGGTGCCGGGCATCATCAAGAGCTTCCCCTGGCCGAAATCGATGCGCTGGGGGCCGGCCTCGGCAAAACCCGGCTCGCTGCGCTGGGTGCGCCCGCTGCAGTCGATCGTCTGCACCTTCGGTCCGGAGACAGAGGAGCCGGTCGTGGTCGATTTCGAGATCGATGGCATCCGCGCCGGCAACGTCACCTATGGCCATCGCTTCCATGCGCCGGGCCCGATCACGGTGCGCCGCTTCGACGACTATGTGGCGAAGCTCGAAGCGGCCAAGGTCGTGCTCGATGCCGACCGGCGCAAGGAGATCATCCTTCACGACGCCCGCAATCTCGCCTTCGCCAATGGCCTCGACCTGGTCGAGGACGAGGGCCTGCTGGAGGA
>NZ_RZSA01001028.1:0-2219 GCF_003998075.1 Mesorhizobium sp. M2A.F.Ca.ET.037.01.1.1
ACACGGAGCTCTGCTGATCGTAGACGACATCCAGGTCGGCGTTGGCCGGACCGATGCGTTCTTCAGCTTCGAGGCGGCCGGTCTCCGGCCGGACATCGTCACAATGGCCAAATCGATATCGGGCTATGGCCTGCCTATGGCCCTCGTTCTAATCGATCGGCAACTCGATAAGTGGGAGCCCGGAGAGCACAACGGAACCTTCCGCGGCAACTGCCATGCTTTTGTCACGGCGCGCGCAGCTCTCGAGCACTTTTGGCGCACGGATAGCTTGGCAGCGTCCGTCAGGGAGAAAGGCAATTTGCTGAAAGGCCGCCTTGATCAGGTCGCGCAGAAGTACGACCCAGGGCGAGCGTCAACCAAGGGCCGGGGCATGATGCGGGGTATCGATCTGAAGTCCGGCGAGGTTGCCGGTCAGGTCGTCAGGATCGCTTTCCAGAGGGGCCTCATTGTCGAGACCGCTGGTCCCAATGCCGAGGTCGTGAAGTGTCTGCCACCTCTCGTCATTGGGGAGGATCAGCTTAGCCAAGGCCTCGACATCCTCGAGCAGGCGATCGACAGCGTGATCGGCAGCGCAGTGAATACGGCAGCTTGAGAGGTGAATCGTGCATCATGGTCGTCAGGGATCTCACTGAGGAGAAACATCTCTTCCAGATCGCGCAGGCTCAGATTGTAGATTCCTTGGGCGGGTGGATAGCGACCGGCTCTCTGACAGAGTGAGGTTGCTGAACCAACCCTGTGGAGACGACCATGCATATTTCAACTGACCGATCCGAAGCACCGACCGCCATCCGCACCAATCTCTGCGCGATTTTCGTCTCATTTCATTGGAACTGAGCCGGTCAAGCTGGGTGATCACTTCGCTGTCGCCGGGCAAAGGAGAGAAGTTGTCGAAGCATGCCGTGAGCGGCGGCGATGTCGCCGGGCTGCTGGCGCGCCTTTCGTGGCTTCGTGAGAAGGCGCTATCGCGAACGGAACGACACCTTCCGATCATTGTAATCCAGGAAGCCGGTCTCGACGGGTTCTGGCTCCACCGCGTACTGCAGGCTGAAGGGATCGAAAGCCACGTCGTCGATCCCGCCTCGATCGCGACCTCTCGGCGTCGCCGGCGGGCGAAGACCGACAGGATCGACGGCGAAGCCCATGTGCGGGCGCTGCTGGCCTACAAGCGCGGCGAGCCGCGGGTGTGCGCGATGGTCAAGGCCCCCCAGCCGGAAAGAGGAAGACCGCCGTCGCATTACTCGAGAGCGCAAGGTGCTAACCGGCGAACGGGTGAGCCACGTCAACCGTATTAAGGGATTGTTGTTTGCACAGGGCATCTCCGGATACGAACCGCTGCGCCGCGATCGGCGGGCACGGCTTGAGGAACTGCGGACCGGCGATGGCCGAGTGCTGCCAGCGCATCTCAAAGCGCAGATATGCCGCGAACTCGATCGGTTGGAACTGCTTCTTGAGCAAGTCAAGGCCGTGGAGGCGGAGCGAGCCGCGTTCCTGGCCGAGGCGCAAGACACGGCAACACCCACCTCGGCGGCGATGTTGCTAGACGTGAAGGGCATCGGACCGGAGTTCGCCGCCATGCTTTGGTCGGAAGGGTTGTTCCGCCATTTCGACAACCGTCGGCAAGTGGCGGCCTACGCCGGCCTTGCGCCGACGCCTTGGCAAAGCGGATCGGTCGATCGTGAGCAAGGCGTGTCGAAATCAGGCAATCCGCGGCTGCGAACGACGATGGTTCAACTCGCCTGGCTATGGCTGCGCCATCAACCGCAATCGGCGCTTGCTCTCTGGTTCCGTGGACGCGTCCAGCAAAACGGCGGGCGGATGCGTAAGACAATGATTGTGGCGCTCGCCCGCAAGCTACTAGTCGCACTCTGGAAGTATGTGACCGCCGGCATCGTGATCGAAGGCGCCGTGATGAAGGCTGTTTGACCCTAATCCCGTAATCGGCCAGGACCCGATCAGTCCTGGCCGATCCAGGTGGATGAACCGATACCTGGCATGGCCTGAATGCCGTTTTGTAGAATGGTTTCCTCCTCCTGAGCCCTTGCCCGCCGCAAGCGGGATGCCGAAACAGTCCTGGAGTTCTGCTCATGCGTTGCTGAATTTAACCCTTGACCCCAAGAAGCCCATGTGAGGCCAGGTACCAGCGCACGCACAGGAGGATCACCGACTGGTCGAAATGACGGCCCTTGAACATCACGTACTCCTCCATAGCTGAGGAACGT
>NZ_RZSA01001029.1:0-2216 GCF_003998075.1 Mesorhizobium sp. M2A.F.Ca.ET.037.01.1.1
ACCCCGAGCTGGCGAAGCTCGAAGCGGTCAGGATCGAACCGGCGCAAGCCGCAAGCGCGGGCGCCGAGCCGGCGCGGCATTCCGCCGGCACGCTGATGATCAAGGCGCCGATCCGCTCGGGACAGTCGGTGTTCCATCCGCATGGCGACGTCATCGTGCTCGGCTCGGTCGCGTCCGGCTCGGAAATCGTCGCCGGCGGCTCGATCCATGTCTATGGCACGCTGCGCGGCCGCGCGATCGCCGGCTCGGAAGGCAATGTTTCGGCGCGCATCTTCTGCCGCAAGAACGAGGCCGAGCTGCTCGCCGTCGACGGCTGGTACACGACCGCCGAGGAGATGGAAGGGGTGTCGCGCGGCAAGGCCGTGCAGGCCTTCCTCGACAATGATGCGCTCTGCGTGGTGCCGCTCGGCTGAGGCCGCAAGCTTCGGACCGGTTTCGCGTGCCAAAGTTGTTAACGAGTCCGCCGTGCCCGGCACGGTCATGAATAAAAATCGCCAACGGAGGCTGTATAAATGGGCAAGGTAGTCGTGGTCACATCGGGCAAGGGGGGCGTCGGCAAGACGACCTCGACGGCCGCGCTCGGCGCCGCCGTGGCCAAGACCGGCAAGAAGGTGGCGCTGGTCGATTTCGACGTCGGCCTGCGCAACCTCGACCTCATCATGGGCGCCGAGCGCCGCGTGGTGTTCGACCTCGTCAACGTCATCCAGGGTACCGCGAAGCTGTCGCAGGCGCTGATCCGCGACAAGCGGCTGGAGACGCTCTATCTGCTGCCGGCCTCGCAGACCCGCGACAAGGACGCACTCACCGAAGAGGGCGTGGCGGAAGTCATCGCCCGGCTGCGCTCGGTGTTCGACTATGTCTTCTGCGACAGCCCGGCCGGCATCGAGCGCGGCGCGCAGCTCGCCATGCGCTTCGCCGACGAGGCGGTCATCGTCACCAACCCGGAAGTGTCGTCGGTGCGCGACTCCGACCGCATCATCGGCCTGCTCGACGCCCGCACCATGAAGGCCGAGCAGGGCGAGCTGGTGCAAAAACACGTGCTGGTCACGCGCTACGACGCGGCGCGCGCCTCGCGCGGCGAGATGCTGTCGATCGACGACGTGCTGGAGATCCTCTCCACGCCGCTGCTCGGCATCATCCCGGAAAGCCAGGATGTGCTGCGGGCCTCCAATCTAGGCTCGCCCGTCACGCTCTCGGAACCGCTCAATGGGGCCGCAAAGGCTTACCTCGAAGCGGCAAGACGCCTTGAAGGCGAAGACCTGCCGGTGGTCGTCCCCTTCGAACGCAAGGGCTTCCTCGACCGGCTGCTCGGAAGGAGGGCCGCATGAGCATCCTCGACCTCTTCAAGCGGCGCACCAGCGCGCCGGTGGCGCGCGAGCGGCTGCAGCTGCTGCTCGCCTATGAGCGCCAGAGCCGCGGCCAGCCCGACCTCGTCTCCATCCTGCGCGAGGAGATCATGGCGGTCATTGCCAAACATGTGCAGATCGACCAGGACTATCTCCAGGTCTCGATGGACCGCGGCGCGACCATGTCGACGCTGGAGATCGACATCCAGATCCCCAACAAGAGCGCCGCCCCGCTGGCGATGGCGGGATAGGACTTGGGTTCCTCGCCCCCGCCAAGGCGGGGGAGAGGTGCCCCGCGCAGCGGGGCGGAGAGGGGGCCTGCGACGCTGGCGGGTTCCCTCCGACTGCTTTCCAGGCCGGCGCGTTTCCCCCTCTCCGTCGCGGCTTCGCCGCGCCACCTCTCCCCACCTTCGTGGGGGCGAGGAACCAAGGTTCCGAAGCGCCTCGATCCTTCGCGCTCCTCACTCCGGCTGGTACAACTCATCCATGCTGCGCGCCGCCAACTCGGCGAACGGCGCCTGCTTCCGCACCCGTCCATGCTCCAGGATCACCAGGTCGTCGCAGAACGAGATCGTCGAATGGTGGTGGCTGATGACGATCGTGGTGCGGCGTCCGGCGCGCGACTTCAGTGTTTCCACGATCGCCGCTTCCGAAAGCCCGTCGACAGCGTTGGTGGCCTCGTCGAGGATCAGGATGTCGGGGTCGCGCACCAGCGCGCGGGCGAGCGCGATGCGCTGTCTCTGGCCGGCCGACAGGTTGACGCCGCGATAGCCGACGACCGTCTGGTAGCCCTGCGGCAGGCGCTCGATGAATTCATGCGCCTCGGCAAGCTCTGCCGCGCGCCGCGCTTCTTCCTCGCTCGCTGTGTCC
>NZ_RZSA01000102.1:0-10890 GCF_003998075.1 Mesorhizobium sp. M2A.F.Ca.ET.037.01.1.1
CATTCAGAAAATGAACCGGGCCAAACCAAGGTCCATACTGGAGAACCTCGAACCATGACCTTTCTCAGCACAGTCAAGGCGATTGCCATCTCGGCGGCGCTGGCCGTGTCGGTGGCCCTGCCGGCCGCCCACGCGGACGAGCAGTATTTCCCGCTGCAGAGCTATCGCGTCGGGCCCTACGCGGCCGGCGGCACCGGCTTCTTCGGCGGCTTCATCGACTACCTCAACCTGATCAACATCCGGGACGGCGGCGTCAACGGCGTCAAGCTGACCTGGGACGAGTGCGAGACCCAATACGAGGTCGAGCGCGGCGTCGAATGCTACGAGCGTCAGAAGAGCCACGCGGGTGCCGCCGCCTGGAATCCGCTGTCGGTCGGCATCGCCTACGCCATGATCGACCGCATCACCGCCGACAAGGTGCCGCTGATCACGGTCAATCACGGCCGCACTGACTCCACCGACGGGCGGGTCTTCCCCTATGTCTTCCCGCTGCTGCTCAACCCCTACAGCGAGACCTCCGGCATCGTGAACTACATCGCCGCCAAAGAAGGCGGCATCGACAAGCTGAAGGGCAAGAAGATCGTCGTGCTCTATCACGGCTCGCCCTACGGCAAGGAGACGATCCCTATCTATGAGCTCCTGGCGCAGAAATACGGCTTCACCGTGCAGCAGATCGAGGTGCCGCACCCCGGCAACGAGCAGCAGTCGCAGTGGCTGACGATCCGCCGCGCCAAGCCGGACTTCGTCGTGTTGCGCGGCTGGGGCGTGATGAACCCGGTGGCGCTGAAGACGGCGGTCAAGGTCGGCTATCCGGTCGACCACATCATCGGCAATGTCTGGTCGAACTCGGAAGAAGACGTCATCCCGGCCGGCGACGCCGCCAAGGGCTACACCGCCATCACCACCCAGGCCTCGGGCAACACCTATCCGGTGGTGCAGGAGATCGTGAAGACCGTCTACGGCGCCGGCAAGGGCAACCTCGAGGACAAGTCGCGCATCGGCTCGGTCTACCACAATCTCGGCATCGTCAACGGCATCCTCAATGTCGAGGCAATCCGCATCGCGCAGGAGAAGTTCGGCCACCGCACGCTGACCGGCGATGAGGTGCGCTGGGGCTTCGAGCACCTCAAGCTCGATCCGGCCAAGGTCGAGGCGCTCGGCGCCAAGGACCTGTTCCACTCCATCAATGTTAGCTGGGACAACCACGAAGGCGAAGGCTACGTGACCTTCCAGCAGTGGGACGGAAAGAAGTGGAACGTCGTCTCCGACTGGATCGCCCCTGACTGGACGCTGCTGCGGCCGATCATCGAAAAGTCGGCTGAAGCCTACGCGGCCGAGAAGGGCATCAAGCTGCGCACCGCCGCCGATGCCGACGCGGTAGCCGCCACTAACTGATCCAACGGACCGGGCGCCGGCCTCTTTCTCCGACGCCCGGTCATCCACTTTCGCAGACACCAGGGAAGCGCCGATGCCGGGCAATGACGTCATCCTCGCCGTGGACAATATCCACGCCACCTACAATCACGCCATCACGGCGTTGCACGGCGTCAGCTTCGAGATCAGGCAGGGCGAGATGCTGGCGCTGCTCGGCGCCAACGGTGCCGGCAAGACCACCACGCTGAAAGCCGTCTCCAACCTGCTGCCGGCCGAGCGCGGCCAGATCACCGCCGGTTCGATCAGGTTCGATGGCGGAGACGTCTCGCGGCGACAGCCGGGCGACCTGGTGCGCGCCGGGCTCGTCCAGGTGCTGGAAGGCCGCCACTGCTTCAAGAGCCTCAGCGTCGAGGAGAACCTGGTTTCGGGCGGCATCGGCCGCAGCGGCAGCCGGGCCGAGATCAATCGGGATCTGGAACGGATCTACGCCTATTTCCCCCGCCTGCGGGAAAAGCGCCGGACCTTGTCGGGGCTGACCTCGGGCGGCGAACAGCAGATGACGGCGATCGGCCGGGCGCTGATGTCGCGACCGCGGCTGCTCGTCCTCGACGAGCCGTCGATGGGGCTTGCCCCGCTCATCGTCCAGGACATCTTCCAGACGCTCAGGAAGCTGAACCGCGAGAGCGGCCTGTCGATCCTGGTCGCCGAGCAGAATTCGGCGGTCGCGCTTGGCTATGCCGACCATGCGACGGTGCTCGAGAACGGGGTCTCGGTTCTCTCCGGCGCCGCCGCCAGCCTGCGCCAGCGCGAGGATGTGCGCGCCTTCTATCTCGGACAACAGCCTTCATCCGCCGCCCAACCAACCCATCTCCACGCCGTCGTGTGAATCGAAATCCCAAGGAGCCATGAAATGACTGTGTCCAACGTCAAGACCGACAAAGCCGCGGCCGCCGTGCCGCCGGTGCTGCGCCCGGCCACCGCCGCGCATATCATCAAGGATGATGCCGAAGCGATCGCGGTCGCCCATCGTCTCGCGGCCGAGTTCGTCAAGGAGTCCTCCAGGCGCGACCGCGAGCGGATCTGGCCGGTGGCCGAGCTCGACCAGTTCTCGCAGAGCGGCCTATGGTCGATCAACGTGCCGAAGGCGTTCGGCGGACCGGAAGTGTCCTACGCCACATTGGCCAAGGTGATCGAGATCATCTCGGCCGCCGATTCCTCGATCGGCCAGATCGCGCAGAATCACCTCGGCGTCGTCGCGGCCATCCGCACCGTCTCCGACAAGGACCAGCAGGCGCTGCTGTTTGCCGAAGTGCTGAAGGGAACGCGGTTCGGCAACGCCTTTTCCGAATTCGGCTCCAAGCGCGCCGCCGATTTCGAGACGAAGTTCACCGACGCCGGCGACCATGTCATCGTCAACGGCCAAAAATTCTATTCATCGGGCGCGCTGCTTGCCCATCTGGTGCCGATCGTGGCCCTCGACGACGAGGGCCGGGCCTGGTACGCGATCGCCGATCGCGGCGCGCCTGGCCTGACCGTGATCGACGACTGGTCGAGCTTCGGCCAGCGCACGACGCTGTCGGGCACCGTCATCATCGACAACGTCAAGGTGCCGAAGACGCATCTCGTGCCCGGCTATAAGGGTTATGACAAGCCGACCGCAGACGGCGCCATTTTCCAGATCATCCAGGTGGCGGTGGACACCGGCATCGCGCAGGCCGCGATCAACGAAACGGTCCATTTCGTCAGGACCAGGAGCCGCGCCTGGATCGACAGCGGCGTCGCCAATGCCTGGGACGATCCCTACACGATCCAGGCCATCGGCGACCTGACGCTTCGCCTGCACGCCGCGCAGGCGCTGCTCGAAAAGGCCGGCCACGCCATCGATCGGGCAGTCGCCGAGCCGACCGCCGAGACGGTGGCGCATGCGCAGATCGTCACCGCGGAAGCGAAGATCCTGTCGACCGAGATCGCCATCGCGGCGACCAACAAACTGTTCGAGCTGGCCGGCACTCGCTCGACGCTCGCCGAGCACAATCTCGACCGCCACTGGCGCAATGCGCGCACCCACACGCTGCACGATCCGGTGCGCTGGAAATATTCGATCCTCGGCAAGTATTTCCTCAATGGCGAGAACCCGCCGCTGCACGCCTGGAGCTGATCGCGCCGTTCCACCGGGCGAACATCATTCGCGGCGGGCCGGCCGCTGTCCCGCTCGCGCCAGTCCTTGCGTCCACCGCGATGGTCATAGCGGTGCCCGGTGCCATCGCGCGAAAGTCTCGGCGATCGCGAGGACCGCAGCATGAATCGGTCCCGCGGTGAGATTGGGCATAACCGACGCGTCCACGACAAAAAGGTTGTCAAGCGCCTTGAGCCGTAGGTTCGCATCGACGACGGCGTCCACGTCCTTGCCCATCCTGCAGGTGCCGCAGGGATGATGGTGCGTGATGACCGACTGCGCGATGAAATTGTCGATCTCCGCCTCACCATTCAGAGCACCTGGCAGAAGCTCGCGCTCTCGCCAATCGGCGAGTTCGTCTCGATGGCCGATCTCTCGTGCCGCCGCCAGAGCCTGTCGGAACAGTTTTCGATCCTGGCTGGTTTGCAGATATGCGGGGTCGATGATCAACCGGTCATCGAGTTCCGGCCCGCTTACCCGCACGCCGCCGCGGCTCGTGGGATGCGTTATTCCGAACAGCAACGAATAGGCCGTGCCGGCGGCAGGCGCCTGAAAGCGTTCGGACACGATCGGCGCCACGCCGCAGCCAACGACAATTTCGGGCTGCCCGATACCGGCGAACCCGGCAGCCCGCATATAGGCCATCGATTCGGAATGCTGGAGGCGCGACGGCGGAACCGGCTTGCGGGCCGCATAAAGATTGCCGGCACCAAGCAGATGGTCCTGAAGGTTTCGACCGATTTCCGGCATATCGATCAAACAGCCAACGCCGGCGGCCTGGAGTATATCGTGCGGGCCAATGCCTGAGCGCATCAGCAAAGCCGGACTTTCCAGCGCGCCGGCGCAGAGCACAACCTGATCCGCAAAGACCTCCAAAAGGCTGCCGTGTCGTCCCACAACTTCGAGACTGCGCATGCGATTGCCGTCCAAGATCAGCCGTCGCACCCGGGATCCCGTCAGGATGGTCAGATTTCCGCGGCTTCGGACAGCCGGCGTGAGCCAGGCGTCGGCGACCGTAACCCGCCGTCCATCTCGAATGTTCAGAGAGTTCGGGGTGACGCCGATCATCTCCCCGCTGTTGTGACCCTTAAGGCGAGGCAGGCCCAACGACGCGCCTGCCTCGATGAAGGCACGGGCAAGCGGACTTACTTCGTCCGTCGGCAGATAGATCGGCAACGGCCCGCCCTTGCCGTGGATGCCATCGCCGCCAAGCGGGTGGTTTTCGATGGCCTGGAAAACCGGCAGCAGTTCATTCCAGCTCCATCGGTGATCGTCGGTCGCGTCGGCCCAGGCCTGGAAGTCGCAGGGATGGCCGCGCATGTAGCCCATGGCGTGGAGGCAACTCGAGCCGCCGATCAGCCGCCCCCGCGCCCAATGATGCACGCGGCCCGCCGTGCCGGCTTGCGGCTCCGTGCGATAGTCCCAGTCGTAGCTGCGGCCCTGAAGCGCGGGCCAGGCAGCCGGATTCCAGATGTCGGGGTCGGTCGCCTCCTCGCCTGCCTCGATCAGCAGAACGCGACGGGCCGGCTCCTCGCTCAGCCGCGCCGCAAGCAACGCGCCTGCCGAGCCCCCGCCGACGATGACGACATCGGCATCCGGGTTGCGCCCGCCAATCCCCTTGGTCATCTCCACTCCCAAGTTCCGTATTAACGCACCACCTCGACGGTTGCGCGCCCAGCGGTGCCGCAGACGCGCGATCCGAAACAGAGGATTTCAAGATTTCGGCCGAGCGTTGCCTCGGAGACCTCAACTCTCGCTGTTCATGGACATCTTTGCCGCCGCTTTTGCCTTCAAAAGGTGCCGTTTCGAGGCTTTGCGGGCGGCCTTCTCGTCGCCGGCGGCAATGGATTCGTATATCTGCCGCATCTCCGCCAGGCTACTTTGCGCTCTGCCCTCCAAAGACATCGAGCGTCCCCGGAAAAAGCTGATCCTGGCCACCAGACCGCGATGGACTTCCTCGAGGATGGGATTGCCGCAATTCGCAAGTATGATTGAATAGAAGTCGGCCGCGGTCATGACCTGGGCCAGGCTGTCATTGCTCGAGGCGGCTTCTTCGAAGGCGGCAAGCGATTTCTCGAGCTCACGCAACTGTTCCGTGGTGATTCTTGACGCGCATCGTCCGGCCGCCTCCACTTCCAGCAGCTCTCGAACCTCGTAGATTGCGGTTGCCTCGCTCCACGAAAGCGCCGGTATCGACGGCCCGCGATTGGGCACGATCTCGATCAGGCGTTCGGCCTCAAGGCTGCGCAATGCCTCCCTCAGCGAGGGGCGACTGACGCCGAGCTGTGCGCACAACTGGCTTTCAATAAGACGGTTCCCCGGCTGAAACAGCCCCGACAGGATTGCGAGCCGCAGCTTGTCGACAGTCTCTTGCTGCACTGTTCGTGGCGAAATCCGCAAATTCAGTTCGGGCGGCATCGGTTGCGTCTCGTGGGCTCAGGGTCGGAATCTCGCGCATCATATGCGAGGCCACGCATATTGGACAGCGGGAACAGGTAGATTGTCAACTTTTAAGATTGCAAGAATGTCAGACAATCCAGGTTGACGCCCTCGTGGTTGTATGATCCTTTTACGCAAGGAAGCAGCAGCGCCGGGGATCGTAAACGTGGTGGCAGACGTACTTTCCAGTCAGGTTGGTTCGCGACGTGTGGACACCAATCGCATCGCCTTGAATGTGCGCGAGAGCGGCACCGGCCCGCTGATGCTGTTTTTCCACGGCATAACGTCTAACTCCGCGGTGTTCGCGCCGTTGATGGCGCAGCTTTCGGCCCGCTTCACGACTGTAGCTGTCGACCAGAGAGGGCATGGCCTCAGCGACAAGCCCGAAAGCGGCTACGAGGCGAATGACTACGCGGATGACATCGCCAGCCTGATACGCGCCTTCGGCCAGGGGCCTGCCATCCTCGTCGGACATTCACTCGGCGCCAGGAACTCCGTCACCGCGGCGGCGAGAAATCCGGAGCTGGTGCGGTCCGTGATCGCGATCGACTTCACCCCCTATATCGAGACCGAAGCGCTCGATGCCCTGGAGAGTCGGGTGAACGCCGGAGACCGAATTTTCAGGGATGTCGAGGCCGTCCAGGAATATCTCGCGGGCCGCTATCCGAATATTCCCGCCGATGCCATCAGGATCAGAGCGGAGAGCGGCTATCGGCGGGTCGAAGGCGGTCTGCGTCCGCTGGCGTCGCCCTCGGCGATGGCTCAGACCGCCAAGGGCCTTCGCGCGGACCTGACGCAGGCTTACCGCGACGTGGCGAAGCCCGTCCTCATCGTCCGCGGCGAAGAGAGCAAGCTGGTTTCGGCGGCGGCGCTGGCAAAGACCAGTCGGTTGCGGCCCGATCTGCCCGTGGTGGTCGTCCCGGGAGCCGACCACTACGTCAACGAAGTGTGTCCCGAGGTCACGCTGAAAGCCATCACCAATTTCATCGACGCCTGACGGCCCGTCGCGCCGTCTTCTTGTACGCAGCATCAGGATAGAAAATGGCCAATGTAAACAAAACTCCGGGCAAGACGCGTCGCGCGGAGGTCGCCGGTGGGGGCTTCGCCGGCCTGACGGCCGCCATCGCTCTCAAGCAGAACGGCTGGGACGTCAGGTTGCACGAAAAAAGCTCCGAACTGCGGGCATTCGGCGCGGGCATCTATCTCTGGCACAATGGCCTTCGCGTGCTCGAAGGGCTGGGCGCCTTGGACGATGTTCTCCAGGGGTCGCATACGCCTCCGACCTACGAAACCTGGATGCATAACAAGTCGATCTCCAGGGAGACGTTCAACGGCCTTCCCTGGCGCATCATGACGCGCAGCCATTTGCACGATGCTCTCGTCAGCCGCGCTCGTGCCCTGGGGGTCGATATTCGCGTCGATTCCGAGGCGGTCGCGGCCGACCCGGAAGGCCGCCTGACCCTCCAGACCGGCGAGGTTCTGGAAGCCGACCTGATCGTCGGAGCGGACGGCGTGGGCTCCAAGGTCAGGGACTCCATAGGGTTCAAGCAGGACCGCTGGACGTCGAAGGATGGAATTATCCGGCTGATCGTCCCGCGCAAGAAAAAGGAACTCGGCCACGGCGAGTGGGACAACACCATCGACATGTGGAACTTCTGGCCGCGCGTCCAGCGTATCCTTTATTCGCCCTGCAACGAGAACGAATTGTATCTGGGTCTGATGGCGCCGGCCGCCGATCCGCGTGGGTCGAAAGTTCCGCTCGACCTCGAGGTCTGGGTCGAGATGTTCCCTTTCCTCGAGCCATGCCTGGTCGAAGCCGCGAAGCTCGAGACTGCGCGGTACGACACGTATCAGACGAACAAGCTGGACAGCTGGACCAGAGGCAAGGTGGCGCTGGTGGGCGACGCCGCGCATGCGATGTGCCCGGCTCTTGCCCAGGGCGCCGGCTGCGCGATGGTCAACGCCTTCAGCCTGTCGCAGGACCTGGAGGAGGGCGCTTCGGTCGAGGATGCGCTCGTCGCCTGGGAGACGCGTATTCGCCCGATCACCGATCGCTGCCAGGCCCTTTCCGGCGACTATGCGGCGAACCGCTCGCTTTCCAAGGGAAACATGTTCACGCCGGCCGCGCTCGAAGCCGCGCGCTTCGACCCGCTGCGCCGTGTCTACTCGTGGCCGCAATAGGGCTCGGGCGGACTGGTCCAAGAATTAATCGGGGCGCGCGAAAGATGCGCGCTCCCTTCAGGAGATAGAGATGAATTATTCCAGTGAAGTCGAGCGGGATTACGATGTCAGGGGATGGTACGCCTCGGTCCAAGAAAGCCGGCATGACGGCGGCACGCCTGGCGAGACCCTCGTCAAGGTCGCGACTGGCGTCGTCATACGCAATCCGTTCGCCGGAAAGTACGTCGCCGAATTGTCCGATCTGACCAATCCGAGTTCGGCTATCGGCCATGCGCTCGGCGAACGTGCCGTGGCGCTGCTCGGCAACAGGCCGGTCGAGAGCTATGGCAAGGGCGGTATCGCGGGCACGGCCGGAGAGCAGGAGCATGTGGTCGCCTGCATCACCACCGTATTTGGCGATCCGCTGCGCCAGCAGGTCGGCGGCGGCAAAGCCTGGATCTCGTCGGTCAGCAAGGTCGCCGTTGCCGGCACCACCATCGATATTCCGCTTGCCCACAAGGACGAGCTCTACATCCGCTCCCACTATGACGCCGTCACTTTTTCGGTGCCGGACGCGCCGCGCCCGGACGAGCTTTTGATCTGCGTTGCGGTCGCATCGGGCCCGCGCGTGCATCAGCGCGTCGGCGGCAAATCCGTCGCCGACCTCAAGGCCGGCGTCTAGTTCGCTCGAATTGCTGAAGGACGAGATTAAATGCCCCTGAACATCAAGGACCTCAAGATTACGTCGGCGGATTTCCAGCCGCTCGGAAGATTGCGCGACGAGCACGCGGGCGACAAGGGCAACGTGGTGCCCAGGCTCAGCATCAGCGGCGTTCCTGCAGGAACAAAGGAACTGGCGCTGATCTGTCATGATCCGGACGCGCCCCTGGCCAATGGTTTCACGCATTGGGTCGTCTACGGCATCGATCCCTCGACCACCGATCTTTCGGACGCGCAGGAAAAATTTCGCGTCGGACCCAACGGCGCGGGCGACAAGCAGTATTACGGGCCGCAGCCGCCCGCTGGCCATGGCAAGCATCACTACTACTTCTGGATCTATGCGCTCGACACGAAGGTCGAAGGCACCCCCGCCAGGGAAGAGTTCCTGCAGAAATATGCCGGGAACATCATCGAGCAGAACCGGATCGTCGGCATCTACGAGAACAAGTGAAACCGTGGCGCGGGCGGCCGACAACAAGAATAAAAATGGCCGCCATCGCCGCGTAATGGGAGAATTGGAATGAAAGACAACAACCCGGTGCGCCAGAAGGTCTTCGAAGAGCTGGTCACGGCGACGAAGATACTTCTGCACGAAGGCATCATGGACACGTTCGGGCATATCAGCGCCCGCGACCCCGAGGACCCCGAAAGCTTCTTTCTGGCTCAGAAGCTCGCGCCGAGCCTGATAACCGTCGACAACATCCAGCGTTTCAATCTCGACGGCGAGACGCCGGATAACCGGCCCTCCTATCTGGAGCGCTATATTCACAGCGAAATCTACAAGGCGCGGCCGGACGTCCAGTGCGTGCTCCACACCCACTCGCCGGCCGTCTTGCCCTATTGCTTCGTCGACACGCCGCTGCGGCCGGTCACCCACATGGGGGCCTTCATCGGCGAGTCCGTCCCGGTGTACGAGATCCGCGACAAGCACGGCGACGAAACGGACCTCTTCGGCGGCAGCCCCGATGTCTGCGCGGACATTGCCGAAAGCCTCGGCGGCAGCACCGTGGTCCTGATGGCGCGTCATGGCGTCGTCAATGTCGGCAACTCCGTGCGCGAGGTCGTCTTCCGCGCCTTCTATCTCGAGCAGGAAGCGAAGGCGCTCACGGCCGGCCTGCAGATCGGCACGATCAAGTATCTGTCGCCGGGCGAGATCAAGACGGCGGGAAAGCTCGTCGGCGCCCAGATCGACCGCGGGTGGAACCACTGGTCGCAGCGCCTGAGAGAGGCTGGCCTGCTCTAGTGCCGGCCGCCTTGTGGAATGACTAGGCGATCCCGGCCCGTGCCGGGATTTCCAGGCTCGGTTTCAACAGTTCACTGGCCCCCGGGCGCCGGACGAAGGCAATGAAACGCATCATGCAGCACGCGCAAAGTTACGACTATGTCATCGTTGGGGCCGGATCGGCCGGTTGCGTGCTCGCCAACCGGCTGAGCGCCGATCCGGGATGCTCGGTGCTGTTGCTCGAGGCCGGCGGCTGGGACCGCGACCCCATGATCCACATACCGCTTGGATGGGGCAAGATCCTGACCGAGCGCCGGCACGACTGGATGTATTTCTGCGAGCCGGAGGACAATGTCGGCGGGCGCAGGGTCGAGTGCGCGCGCGGCAAGGTCATCGGCGGATCGTCGTCGACCAACGCCATGGCCTATGTGCGCGGAAATCGCGGCGACTACGACCGCTGGGCCGCCAGCGGGCTAAGCGACTGGTCGTATGACAAGGTCCTGCCCTATTTCCGGAAACAGGAAAGCTGGGAAGGGGGCGAGAGTCGCTTTCGCGGCGGGTCCGGTCCGGTGAATACCCAGTTCTGCCGCTACAAGGACACGCTGATCGAGGCGTTTGCGCAGGCCAGCGTGCAGGCAGGCTACCCGCAGACCGACGACTACAATGGCGAGCGGCAGGAAGGCTTCGGCCGCCTGCAGATGACGATCTCCAAGGGGCGGCGCAGCTCGACCGCGTCGGCCTATCTGCGGCCGGTCCTGCGGCGGCCCAATCTCACCGTCCTCACCGAAGCGACGGCGAC
>NZ_RZSA01001030.1:0-2213 GCF_003998075.1 Mesorhizobium sp. M2A.F.Ca.ET.037.01.1.1
GTACGGTGGAGAGCTTTTCGTTGCGCTCCGTAAAGCTGCGTCACCATCGTGGCCCGCTGTTCACGATACCGTTCGGTGAACTCGGAGCCGTCCAGAACCAAAGCCGTGACTGGGTTACCGACAAATTCAACATCACCGTCGGCTATGACACCGACATCGACTTCGCTCGTAAGCTGATCAAGCGGATAGGCCTGGAGCTGGCGGAAGATCCAGAATTCAAGAACTGGGTGATCGAACCGATCAAGATGCAGGGCGTACAGGAGTTCGGTGAGTATGGCATCGTATTGAGGGTCAAGGTCACAACCAGACCGGGAGGTGCCTTCGCTATGAAGGGGAGATTCTTTTTACGCCTCCGCCAGGCCTTCAAGGAGCAGGGCATCGAACTGCCATTCCCGACCGTTCACGTCGAGGGGCTGCAGAGCCCACATGGGGCAGAGAATGCGCCGTTGCAGATCACACCCGAGTTGAAACTGGCCGTCGCGCAGTCGCACACCAACCGGCGTAGGAAAAAAGCCGGCACAACGGAGTAGGAAAGCTATGATACCTAATGCCGGCGATCGATGATATCGTCGGCTACCTCAATTGTGGAGCCGGGGGGGGTGGATACGTCCCGCAGTTGCACTTCTTAGTGCGGTCAAGCCATCGGCGCCGCGCCGCGCCGCTCGAGCGCGGTCTTGCGGATGATTTCCGCGATCTCCGGGCTGCTGCTGCACAGCATCTGGAAATCCGACGAGTGCAGCGATAGCAGTGAGACCGCCGTTGCGGCGCTGACGGTCGCCATGCGCGGTTCGCCGCTGATCAGCGCCATCTCGCCGAAGAAGGCGCCAGGGCCAAGCTCCACCGGATTTGGCGTCGCGACGCTGACGCGCCCCTCCACGACGAAGAACATCTGGTCACCGATCTCGCCATTGCGGCAGATCACGGCGCCCGCCGGCACGGTGCGAGGTCTTAACGCGCGCACGATCTCGACCAGCACGGCCGGTCCGAGCTTCTGAAACAACGGCACGGCGGCGACCAGTTGCCAATTACGGACAAAGTCCCCGCGACGGACTTCCTGATAGAAGCCGGTGGCAAGAATGCCAGCCCAGAGGGCGAAGATGCCGATGCCACTCATCATGACGGCCCCGGAAAGGACGCGGCCGGCGAAGCTTTGCGGAATAGCGTCACCATAGCCGGTGGTAGACAGCGTGACCACCGCCCACCACATTGCCTGGGGGATGCTGCCGAACTTTTCCGGCTGGATGCCGCGCTCGATGACATAGCCCGCGAGCGCGACGCCGAACAGAACGACGCCGAAGAGCGTGGTGACGCCGATCAGATTGCGCGCTTCGTTGGCCAGGACTCTGCCCAGCACTGGGAAGAAAGTCGAGTCGCGCAGCGGTTTCAGGAGCCAGACAGCACAGTAGAGGCTCCGGTCGGGCGTGCCAACGAGCAGAAATGCGGCGAGTGGAACCAAGACCGCGAGTACATCGATGGCGATTGCCGGCGTCCTGTCCCGAACGCCTCCCGCCTCACGCTTAAGCAGCGTCGCGGCCATTTGCAGGAGATAGGCGCCCCAAATGGCAGCGAGTACTGCAGCCAGAGCCAGCCTGCTTCGTCCGGACATGTCCGGTATCGTGAGCCCAGCCACCGCCAAAAGCCCAGGCGCAGCCAGCACCGCGTTGAGCGGCGCGTAAATTCTTAAGAAAGGCAGTACCGACATTTTCTATGCCCGCGAGTGGCTGCTGCCCTCCAAAATAGGATGCCTTTGAGGCAAGCGTAAAGGTGCCTAGAGCCGCCACATTCGCACGCGACCTGTGCCACGCAATTCCGTTTCCCCAAGCGGCTCGCAAGCAAAATCCGGTGTGAGCAATTGGTGGGTTGCATCCGAAATACGGATTTCATCGGGCTCAGCGGCCTTTTGGATGCGTGCGGCGAGATTGACGGTGTCGCCCCACAGGTCATAGACAAACCGTCTTTTGCCTATGACGCCCGCCACGATCGGTCCGGAGTGAATTCCAATCCTGAGGCTTAGCGGTTCGCCTGCGAAGCGCTCGCGCCTGGCTGCCGCCCGTAGCTCGAGCGCATAATGCGCCAAGGCTTGCGCATGATCGGATCGCGCGGTGGGCAGGCCAGAGACCGCCATTACGCAATCGCCGATGGTCTTAATCTTTTCGCATCCATATTCTTCCGAGAGCATATCCGCCGACTTGAAGAAGTAATTCAGAATAGCG
>NZ_RZSA01001031.1:0-2211 GCF_003998075.1 Mesorhizobium sp. M2A.F.Ca.ET.037.01.1.1
CTTCTCGGCCGGCCGCTCCCGGCCGGCGCTTGGCTCGAGCTCGATCCCTCTACCCTCGCGCGCATGCGCGAGGCCTTTTCTTCCGGCCTGACGCGCAAGGCGTGCCCGGGCTGCGAGTGGTTCGAGCTGTGCGGCGCGGTCGCGGCGAGCGGCTTTTACGGAACGCGCCTTTAGCCCGCTTATGTCAAAATTCGGCCGCCGATCCGCATATTTTCGCTGACTGGCATCGTTTTTTAAGCCGGATGATTGCATTGTGATTCGCTCGGCGATTGAAGCCCGACCCCAAAAAGGCCATGCTTTGGCCGGAAAAGATCGAGTCTGTGGGCGGTCCGCCAAGGGCGGGATCGCGTCTGGCTGAAAGGGATACGATGCGGCAAGGACGTGCGCGCTGGCTGACGAGGCTGGCATTTTTGACCGGAGTGGCGCTCTGGGTGCTGCCGGTCCAGGCCAAGGAAGAAGCCCAACCGCTGCAGATCACGTCTTTCTCGGGCGCCTATCTTGCGGCCCATATCGCCGAAAGCGACAACGACCTCGACGACGCGATCGCCTATTACAAGCAGGCGCTGGCCTTTGCCCCTGATGACAAGGACCTGCAGCAGAGCCTGATGCTGGCGCTGGTCTCGCAGGGCCGCTTTGAGGAATCGCTGGTCTATGCCGACAAGCTGAAGGAAGTGCCCGATGTCGAGCGCTTCTCGCGCTTGGCGCTGGCCATCGATTCCTTCCACAAGAAGGACTACGCCAAGGCGCAGTACTGGCTGAAGCTCGCTCGAATCCGACCTCGACCGGCTGCTTTCCGGCGTCATGGACGGCTGGGCCAAGCAGGGCGCCGGCAACGCGTCCGAGGCCATGGATGCCATCGACAAGCTGAAAGGCCCCGATTGGTTCGGCCTGTTCAAGTCGTTCCACCGTGCGCTGATCGCCGATGCCGCCGGCCTCAGCGACAAGGCCGATGCGATCTACGCCGCCACCTTGGCCGACACCGCGGCCGGTGGCTCCGCGCCCGAAACCTGGATGCGCAATGCCCAGGCTTATGCCTCCTTCCTCGCCCGCAAGGGCGACAAGTCGAAGGCCGAGGCGGTGTTGAACCAGGCGGAAGCCTTCGCCCCGGGCAAGCTCGAGATCACCACGCTGCGCGACCGCATCGCCAAGGGCGACAAGATCGAGCCGCTGGTCGCCCGCCCGGCCGACGGCGCGTCCGAAATCCTGCTCGACCTTGCCACCGCGCTCAACCGCGGCGGCGGCGAGCCTTTCGTGCGGCTTTACCTGCAATACGCGCTGGCGCTGAAGCCGGACAGCGACGCGGCCCTTGTGCAGCTTGCCGCCGTTGCCGAGCAGCTGAAAGATGGCGAGGGCGCGGTCGCGCTCTACCGCCGCATTCCGGAATCCTCGCCGCTGAAAGAGCTCTCCGACCTGCAGATCGGCCTCAACCTTGCCGATCTCGACAAGCATGACGAGGCGATTTCCCACCTCAAGGCCTATCTCGACAAGCACCCGGACGACATGCGCGCCTATCTGGCGCTCGGCGGCGTCTATGGCTCGAAGGAAGATTTCCGTTCGGCCGCCAATCTCTACGACAAGGCCGTCGAGCAGCTGAAGTCGCCGACCGCCGCCAACTGGAACATCTTCTACCAGCGCGGCATCGCCTATGAGCGGCTGAAGGAATGGCCGAAGGCCGAACCCAATTTCCGCAAGGCGCTGGAGCTGCAGCCCGACCAGCCGCAGGTCATGAACTATCTCGGTTATTCCTGGGTCGATATGAACATGAACCTCAAGGAGGGCCTGGCGATGATCCAGAAGGCCGTGGATCTGCGGCCGAACGACGGCTACATCGTCGATTCGCTGGGCTGGGCCTATTTCCGCATGGGCCGCTTCGACGACGCCGTGCGCGAGATGGAGCGCGCCGTCTCGCTGAAGCCGGAAGATCCCGTCCTCAACGACCATCTCGGCGACGCTTACTGGCGTGTCGGCCGCAAGCTCGAGGCCACCTATCAGTGGACCCAGGCGCGCGACCTGAAGCCGGACCCGGATGTGCTCGCCACCCTGCAGCAGAAGCTGCTCAAGGGCCTGCCGCCGATCGAATCCAACACCGCGCAGGAAACCCCGAAGGTGAAGCCGGATCCGACGCCCGCGCCGAAGGGCTGAGCGGTGTGCTATTGATTTCTGGCGGGGCCCTTCGGGGCCCCGCGGCATTTTCAGAACATCTTTCTGTAC
>NZ_RZSA01001032.1:0-2211 GCF_003998075.1 Mesorhizobium sp. M2A.F.Ca.ET.037.01.1.1
GGCTATCACCACCGGCGGTGGCGGCTCCATCCCCGTGGTCGGCGATTTCCAGACCTATCTCGGCATGGAATCGCTGCTGGTCGGTTTCGGCCTCGACGACGACTGCATCCACTCGCCGAACGAGAAATACGAACTGACCTCCTTCCACAAGGGACAGCGGTCCTGGGCGCGCATCCTCGATGCGCTGACCCGGTGAGACGGAAATCGCGCAAGATGTGAGATTCAACTTTCTGTTGATTTTTCTCCGGATCGCGGCGAGGACGAATGACCAGCGCAACGCGCCGCCGCTGCTGACGCAGCCCAAGCGATACGCGGCGCGGCGGGCCGCGATCCGGAGAAGAGAATGACCGATATCCGTTTCCACAAGAACGACCTGCCCGACCTCGCCCGCTACAATGTCGGGGCGGTGGCCATCGACACGGAAACGCTGGGCTTGAACCCGCATCGCGATCGGCTCTGCGTTGTGCAGATTTCGCCCGGCGACGGCAGCGCCGACGTCATCCAGATCGCGCCTGGCCAGAAGAAAGCGCCGAATCTCGTCAGCCTGCTTCGCAACCGCGCGGTCACCAAGCTGTTCCATTACGGCCGCTTCGACATCGCCGTGCTCTACAATGCCTTCGGTGTCATGGCGGAGCCGGTGTTCTGCACCAAGATCGCCTCGCGGCTCGTCCGCACCTACACCGACCGCCACGGGCTGAAGGATCTGTGCAACGAATTGCTCGGCATCGGCCTGTCCAAGGCGCAGCAATCCTCGGACTGGGCAGCGGAAACGCTCTCGCCCGAACAGCTCGACTATGCCGCCTCCGACGTGCTCTATCTGCACCGTCTGCGCGAGGTTCTGGCGGCGCGCCTGGCGCGCGAAAACCGCACCAAGGAGGCCGACGCCTGCTTCCGGTTCCTGCCTACGCGCGCCAAGCTCGACCTTATGGGCTGGGCGGAGGAAGACATTTTCGCGCATAGCTGACGGAACCCGGCGCGGCGGCGGGCGTTCTTGCCGGTTCGGCCGGTTCACGGAGCGGGCCGGTTCGTGGAGGGAGTGAGATGGCAGAGCGCAAACCGATAGAAAGCGCGCCGAAGGACGGGGCGAAAGTCACCATCCTGTGGAAGGACGGCGACGGCGTCGTCAATGAATCCGTCGGCCAGTATCGCGATGGCGGCTGGTGGGTCTACACCGACAGCGACACGCAAAAGAAGGTCGATCCGACGAGCTGGCGTCCGGCATCGGGTGACGACGACGAATGAAGCTGGCGCTGGCGAGGCCGGCCGCTTTCCAATAGGTTCCATCCGTCACAGTTGGATGGCCGATTCGGGGTGCGTGGCTTCGTTGGTCCTCCGCTCACGGAGGGATTGGCAATGGGAATTGAAAGCCTGCTCGTTTTCATCATCATCGGCGCGATCGCCGGCTGGCTTGCCGGCCTGATCGTCAAGGGTTTCGGCTTCGGACTGGTCGGCAACATCGTCGTCGGCATCGTCGGCGCCCTGATTGCCGGCTGGATATTCCCAAGGCTTGGCTTTGCCGTGGGCGGCGGGATCCTTGCCGCGATCATCCACGCCACGATCGGCGCGGTGGTCCTGCTGGTGCTGATCAAGCTGGTGAAACAGGCCTGATCTTCCAGAAGGCATCGGGGACGCGCCATGAAGCAGAACATGCTCTATGTCATCATCGGCGCTCTCGTGGTCGTGGTCATTGCGCTCGGCGTCTACGTCTATCGCGAGCAGACGAGGCCGAAAGGCGTCGAGCTCAAGATCGACGACAAAGGCATTTCGATCCAGCAGAACTGATCACGGTGGCCAGCCGCCGGCGCCGTGAGGAGCCAGACTGCGCCGTGTGACGCGGCTGCTGCCCGCGGCGATCGGTGAGAAGCCGAATTCAGAAAATCCTAACGGTTTTCAAAACCGTGCATAAACCCTGCTTTAACGCGCCTTTAAACCGCCGCATCTACTCTTCAACCCGAACGCCATCGGTACCGGGGACAAACAGCTAGAGCGCATGGCGAACCGCAGAGACAGTCGCATCGAACCGAGCTTCGAGGGATCGCCGCGCGCGAAATCCTCCGAGGGCTTTTCGGTGAGCGAGGAGGATCGCGTCGTGCCGCGCACCCGCAAATCCGCTGCCAAGGGCAGGTCCGCCAAGGCGAAATCACGCGGCCGCGGCCGCGATCGCAACCGACGCGGATTGCTCGGCATCGCCACTCGGCTGGTCTACTGGTG
>NZ_RZSA01001033.1:0-2211 GCF_003998075.1 Mesorhizobium sp. M2A.F.Ca.ET.037.01.1.1
AGCCCGGGCCGTGGTGGCGGATGCCGAAATAGCTGATGCCGCCTTGGGTCATGGTTCAGATGGCCGCGTTGAGCGCCGCATAATAGCCGGCATAGTCCGGCCGCTTCTTCAGCACCGTCTCCAGATATTCCTCCAGCACCACCTTGTCCTGCACCGGGTCCTTGACGATGGCGCCGACCAGGCTCGGCGCCAGGCCTTCGGCATGCAGCTTGCCGTCATCGAACCATGCCGCCTGGCTGAGCCCGCTGACCATGGTGGCGATCGCCTCGGCGGTGGAGAGCGAGCCCGACGGCGTCTTCAGCGTCACCTTGCCGTCGGCGGTTGCGCCCGAGCGCAGCTCGCGGAAAATGGTGAGCACTCGCGCAATCTCCTCGCCGACATTCTTCGGCACCGGCAGCTCCAGCCCGCCGGCCATCTCGCCGACGCGACGGGAGACGATCGAGACTTCCTCCGCCATATCGTCCGGCAAAGGCAACACCACGACGTTGAAGCGGCGCTTCAGCGCCGAGGAGAACTCGTTGACGCCTTTGTCGCGGTTGTTGGCGGTGGCGATGATGTTGAAGCCACGCTGGGCATAGATCGAGGTGTTCAGCTCCGGCACCGGCATCATCTTTTCCGACAGCACGGTGATCAGCGTGTCCTGCACGTCGGAGCCCATGCGCGTCAGCTCTTCCAGCCGGCAGAGCTTGCCGTCCTGCATGGCGCGATAGAGCGGCGTCGGCACCAGCGCTTCCTGGCTCGGCCCTTTTGCCAGGAGCTGGGCATAGTTCCAGCCATAGCGGATCTGGTTCTCGTCGGTGCCGGCAGTGCATTGCACGACCAGCGTCGAGTTGCCCATGATGGCGCCGGCGAGATGTTCCGAGACCCAGGATTTTGCCGTTCCGGGAACGCCGAGCAGAAGCAGCGCGCGGTCGGTCGCGAGCGTGGCGACCGCCGTTTCCATCAATTGCCGGCGGCCGACATATTTCGGCGAAATCACCGTGCCGTCGCTCGCCTTGCCGCCCATCAGATAGGTGAGCACGGCTTTCGGCGACAGGCTCCAGCCGGCAGGCTTTTGCCGGTCGTCGCCGCGCGCCAGCGCCTGCAGTTCGGCGGCGTAGACCTGTTCGGCCGGAAGGCGGATGGCTGCGTTCATGCGATCTTCTCCGGGTTGATCATCTGGTTGGATTTCCGCCCAGCGCCGCGTTGAGGCGCAACAGGCTAAGCGATGGGGATGCAGGCGGCAGCCCGGCGGCGACGACCTCGCTGATCAATTTTTCGGCCGTCGCCGGACTGGCCAGAAAGCCTATGGCTTCGAGATACTGCTCGGCGTTTCGTTTCACGACGTCGTTGTCGCCCGAGACGGCGGATCGCAACGCGGAAAGCGTCTTGCCCTTTGCAAGGTCGCCCCACTCCAGCCAGCCTGCCTCAGCGCCTTCGACCATGTTGAGCGCGGCCAGATTTTGCGCGTCGTTCAGGATCTGCCTAATCAGGACACGCTTCCTGCCGCTGTCCAAACGCGCCGTGAGTTGGAGGCCGAGAATCGCCAGCCTGCCGCCGGCTGCGGCAAGCAGATCCGCCAGAGAGGCCACCGCCGCGTCGCCGCCGGACGCCGCGACCATTCGAACCAGAAAGAGATCGGCGCCGTCATCGACACCAAACTGCCATGCGCCGATGAAATCGCTCTCCGTCTTGCCGAAGTGGCCGACGAGATCGCCGAAGTAACAGGTGGCGAACAAGTCGGCGCGACGTGCTTGCTGCGCCTGTGACTTGGGTTTTATCGGCGCGTAGGTGGAGCGGCGGCGGATGAAACCGGATTTGCCTTCCTCGATGAAAGCGGATAGCTCGATCGCCGGATCTTCGGTTTGGCCTTCAGTGATGCTACGTTCTCCCAGTCTTGCCAGGAGTCGGCCGGCCATTTCGCGCACCTTTCCTGAGCGATCGGCGGACAGGCTCTTCAGAAATGGCACATCATCGGCACCAAGGCCGAAGCGCATGAGTTCGATGAGCGCAAGCCTGACCTCGGCGGGCTCGCTCGCTCCCTTGGTCTCGATAAGGGCCCGCGCCAAGGCGGGTGCGGAGCGCCGCAAATCGATCAGTGCGCTACGGCGCGCGGCGGGATGGAAATCATCCCAGGTTTCCGCCGTCAGATGCTCGCGGCGGAGCTGTTTTTCGCCATCCGCGCCCGCCTGCCAGTCGACCCAGGGAGCGTAGACCTCCGGACCATTCTGA
>NZ_RZSA01001034.1:0-2210 GCF_003998075.1 Mesorhizobium sp. M2A.F.Ca.ET.037.01.1.1
CGCGCGAATTGGAGTCCGCGCTCTACATCGCCAATTCGGAATTCACCGCTCGTGCCTACAAGGAGAAGTTCGGCATTGAATCCACGGTGATTCCACCCACGATCAATCCTGCCTTCTACAGCACGCCGACGACCGGCGAGTTCGTGACGATGATCAATCCTTACAACGAGAAGGGTTTCGAACTGGCCGTCCAAATTGCCCGCGAATGCGCGGAAATCCCGTTCCTGTTCGTTGAGAGCTGGATGCTCGACGACGATCACCGGGCCGAGATCGAGCGGACGCTTGCTTCGCTCGGCAATGCCGTCCTCGAGAGCCGTACCAGCGACATGAAGACGGTCTACGGCCGCACGAAGATCCTGCTTGCTCCCAGCAAATGGGAAGAAGCCTGGGGCAGGGTCGCGTCGGAGGCGCATTGCAGCGGCATTCCCGTTGTCGGATCCCGGCGCGGCGGTCTCCCGGAAGCGATCGGCAACGGCGGCGTGATACTGGATTACGATGCTCCGCTCGCCGACTGGGTGGCTGCCATCCGGCGGCTATGGACCGACAAGGCCGATTACGACAGGATGTCCGCGGCGGCTCGCCTGTTTGCGGAGCGGCCGCAGATGAACCCCGACAACCAGTTCGCGACGTTCATGGACGTCCTGAATCGTGCTGTCGAAGGACAGTCCCTTCGCAAGGCTTCCTGAGCGGGACTGCCGCGACACGAGGCGAAACCGGCACTTCGCAACGGTTTATGTCGCATGCAACAATTCGTGCCAACGCGGGCGCGGGACGAAAAGTCAAATGCGCTGCATCAGAAATGTTGCAGTGCAGCAATTCCTATACTACCATCCCCATCGGGTGGGCCAACAGCGGTCGAATGAATGCTGCATGTCGTGTGCCTCAAGTACGATTCCCATCCAGTTGCCCCTGTCGTGCGACTTTTCCTGACGGCTGAAGACGCCGCGCCGAAGTCCGCGGGCAAGGCCGGTTGCCTTGTTCAGGCCTGGTTGTGGGCGGGCTGCCCGATGAATCCCGGCGTGGGCGCGGGCCGAGAATGAGGATATGCTTCGTCGTCGACAAGTTCCCCTCCCTGTCGGAGACCTTTGTCCTTGACCAGATAGCAGGCTGCCTCGAGCGCGGCATGGAAGTCGGGGTCGTCTGCAACGAGACGACCTTCGGCAAGGACGTCAATGTCGACGATCGGCGCTGGAAGGGTCTGCCCGGCAAAGTCGTGTGCTGGTGGGGCTGGCTCGGCCGTTATCGACCCTTGCTGAGGAAATGGTCAGGCAAGTCTTGGGACAAGCTCTCGACCGCCATCGACCTCCTGTACGCGCGCAAATTGCACAAGGCTGATGTCATCGTCGCGCATTTCGGCACGAACGGCTTGCGGGTGGCGCGTGTCATCAAGCGTGGGCGGATTTCCGCGCCGCTGGTGACCGTCTTCCACGGCAACGACGTCGGCGGCCCGATGCATGACAACACGCTGGCGCGCTACAGGACGGTGTTCGAGAACGGCGTCCTCCAGATGCCGGTGAATGCCTTCTTTCGCGATGCCCTTATCGAGGTCGGCGCCCCGCCGGGCGAGGTCGTCGTGCACCATATGGGCGTTCGACCCGGCGAGATAGAATACCGGTGGCGATCCTGGAAGAATGAGACGCTGTCGTTCATTTCGGTCTGTCGTCTGACCGAAAAAAAAGGCGTTGAATATGCGCTTCGCGCGCTGGCCAGGCTGCCGCGTGATGACTGGAACTATTCGGTGATCGGCGCCGGCGAATTGCTGGAGCAATTGAAACGACTGGCCGCCGAGCTCGGCATCGCCGGGCGCGTCGATTTCCTCGGCCCCAGGCCGCATGCGGAGGTCAAGCAGCGCTTGCGGGACGCGCATGTCTTCGTGCTGCCCAGCGTAAGCGCCCACAACGGCGACCTCGAAGGCATCCCGGTCGCCCTGATGGAGGCGATGGCTGCCGGACTGACGGTGGTCAGCACCTACCATTCAGGGATACCCGAACTGATCGAGGACGGGAAAACCGGCTTCCTCGCGCCGGAACGGGACGTTGCGGCGTTGGCCGCCAAACTCGTCTGGGTCGCCGACAACCCGGTCCTGTGCGAGCCGATCGCGATCGCCGCGCGGCGCAAGATAGAAACAGACTTCAATGCCGACGTGCTGAACCAGCGGTTCGCACGGATTGCGATTGAACTGGCTGGAACGAGAGCACACTGATGAACGC
>NZ_RZSA01001035.1:0-2199 GCF_003998075.1 Mesorhizobium sp. M2A.F.Ca.ET.037.01.1.1
GGGCGACCTGCTGCGCTGGCTGAAGTCGCGCGGCGAGGAGTACGAAAACGCGCTGCAATACCCCGACGTCATCCGTGTCGCCATCAACCAGGAACATGTCGGCCACCGCGAGAAGATCGCCGGTGCGCGCGAGATCGCGCTGTTTCCGCCGATGACCGGAGGCTGACATGGCCGGCGCCGTCGTGCCCGCCATCCGCATCCAACGCGAGGATTTCGACGTCGCCGCCGAGATCGCCGGCCTGACCAAGGGCCGGACCGATATCGGCGCCGTGGTCACCTTTTCCGGCCTTTGCCGTGACGAGCAGGGCACGCTGTCGGCGCTCGAGCTCGAGCACTATCCCGGCATGGCGGAGGCCGAGATCGGCCGCATCGCGGCTGAGGCCATCGAACGCTGGCCGCTGCAGGGGCTCACCGTCATCCATCGCCACGGCAAGATAATGCCGGGCGAAAACATCGTGCTGGTGGTCGCGGCCTCATCGCACCGGCAGGCGGCCTTCGAGGCTGCTAATTTCCTGATGGACTATCTGAAGTCGCGCGCGCCCTTCTGGAAGAAAGAGCATCTTGCCGACGGCTCCGAGGGCGGCTGGGTCGAGGCCAAGGAAGCCGACGACCAAGCGGCGGACCGCTGGAAGAAACCGGGCCGATAATGCATGTCGCCCAGAAGTGAGCAGCGGTTCTGGGACAACGATATGCATCAGAGAAAACGCCTATTCGGCCATCGAACCACCGCAATCCTTCCCAAGCTTGCCAATCGGTTTGATTTGCTTGGCGGGACAATCTCATGCTGGACCGCATCGCGGAGTTCTTCATCTTCGGGCTGGTGCCGCTGGTCGTCGGCATTCTTGCCGTACCGCAAGTGACCAAGGCCGCCGAGAAGACCATCGCGGGCGAGGTGACTTATCGCGAGCGCATCGCTTTGCCGCCAGATGCCGTGCTCGTGGTCGAGCTTGCCGACGTCTCGCTGGCCGATGCGCCGGCAACCGTGATCGCAAAGCGCAGGGTAGCGCCCATCGGACGGGTGCCGATCAAGTTCGACATCGGTTTCGACCCCAAAGCGATCCAGAACGGTCGGACCTATGCGCTGCAGGCGCGCATCACGGTCGGCGAGCGGCTGATGTTCATCACCGACACGAACCACCAGCTCGATCCGCTGGCCGGCACGCCGCAGACGGTGTTGGTGAAGATGCCGCGCTGACGTCGGGCGCCGACTGTACGGCCGCGACTTTTCAGCCAGGAAACCGTGCTCGCCGGAATAAACCGCCGGCGCCAGGCGTTGACCTATGCAGATGGCGGGCAGGCAAAGGGACAAACGTCCCTTCACTCAAACCGCCAGACCGAATGCGCGGGATCGATCTGGCACTCAATGGAGACCAGATATGAAAAAGCACATGCTCATTCTCGCAGCCACAAGCGTATCGCTGATCGCCTTCGCAGGTTTTGCCCGCGCGGACGACCATCTGTTCAACGCCACGCAGCATGGCCTCAGCCCCGACAGCCAGCCCTTCCAGACCAACAAGGCCGGCCATAGCGGCGACCTTGCGCCTGGGCAGGGCAGCCCGTTCACCGGCGAGGAGACGAAGACGCCGGCCACCGACACAGAGGCGGCGAACGCCCACGCCAATGTGAAGGAGCGCCAAGCAAAGTAACGTTACCCTCAGACGCTGGCGGGACAGCGCCCTCCTCTGTCCTGCCGGACATCTCCCCCACGAGGGGGGAGATCGAATGTCGCGCCGGCTTTCGCCAATCTCCAGCGTTGCAGGATTGAGTTCGGCGCCACGGCTGCCAATCTCCCCCAAGTGGGGGAGATGGCCGGCAGGCCAGAGGGGGGCGCGAAGGAACGCGGGGTAACCGTCTTTCAGCTAGCGGCCCCAATTGACCCCACCGCCTCAACCGCCTAGGCTCGCCCGAAAATGGGGATGGGGTTCCCCCGAAACCGCCCTTATGGGCTGATGACTCCTGCCAGGCGTGCTCTTGCGCGGCAGGATTTGTTTTTCCCGCTCGCATCATGCCTGATTTCGTGAAGTGATTCCCGTGCGGGAATCGCATTGGAAAGGCATTGAGACGATGACCCTTGCGGCCTGCGCCCTGGTCCTGATCGGCGGTTTCCTCGGCGGCGTATCCCGCTTCTTCCTCTCCGGCGTGATTGGCCATGGGGTCGGCGAGACCTTTCCCTGGGGCACGCTGGCGGTCAACGTCTCC
>NZ_RZSA01001036.1:0-2195 GCF_003998075.1 Mesorhizobium sp. M2A.F.Ca.ET.037.01.1.1
GTCTACGGCTTCCGTCCCTCGCAGGGACTCGTGCCCGCCGGCCCCGACATCGACGTCTTCCATTCGCAGATGGGCGTCGAGGGACCGATGGGCCGCAGCGTGCGCGACATCGCACTGCTGCTCGACGAACAGGCGGGCTACCATCCGCAGGCACCCTTGTCCTATGCCAAGGAGGGCTCGTTCCTCGGCGGCTTGGGGACGAAAGCCTCCGGCGGCCGCGTCGCCTGGCTGGGCGATCTCGGCGGCCATCTGCCGACGGAACCGGGCGTGCTCGACCTCTGCGAGACCGCGCTTGCCCGCTTTGCGGACGCGTCGTTCCCCAGCGAAGCGCTGGTGCCGGATGTCGATTTCGAGGCGTTGTGGCAGGCTTTCGTCACCTTGCGCCAGGCAAGCAGCGGCTGCGGGTTGAAAGCGCATTACGATGACCCGGAAAAGCGCAGGCTTCTGAAGCCTGAGGCCGTCTGGGAAGTGGAACAGGCGATGCGCCTTACCGCGCCGCAGATCCATGCCGCCAGCGTCTGGCGCACCGAGTGGCATCGCACGCTGCTGTCGCTGTTCGAGCGCTTCGACCTCATCGCTCTGCCGACCGCGCAGGTCTTCCCGTTCGGCGTAACCACCCACTGGCCGCGCGAGGTCGCGGGGCGGAGCATGGACAGCTATCACCGGTGGATGCAGGTCTCCGCCTTTGCCACGCTGGGCGGCTGCCCGGCGCTCAACGTGCCGGCCGGCTTCGACGCAAAAGGCCGGCCGATGGGCATGCAATTGATCGGCCGCCCGCGCGGCGACCTCGCCGTGCTCAAGGCCGGCGCCGCCTACGAGGCGACGCTGCCCTGGCCGGTGGGGGCCGCGTGACGGGCCGCCCTGCCCGGCCAGCTTGCGCCAGCACCAATCCCGTGCATTGATCGCGCTCCGCCCAAGTCGGCGCCGTCCTGTTCGAGGGAAATCATGTCGCTGGAACTCTACGCCACCTATGTCGTCGCCTGCATCGTCATCATCCTGGTACCGGGCCCGACCGTCACGCTGATCATCGCCAACAGCATCCGCCACGGCTCGCGCGCCGGCTTGGCCAACGTCGCCGGCACGCAGGCCGGGCTCGCCATCATGATCGCAATCGTCGGCATCGGCCTCAACACACTGATCGCCGGCATGGGCCACTGGTTCGAATGGGTGCGGCTGATCGGCGCCGCCTACCTGATCTGGATGGGCATCCAGATGTTTCGCGCAAAAGGCGCGCTGAACCCGGACGGGTCGGCGAAGAAGCCGCGCGGCGGCTTCTTCCTGCAGGGTTTTCTGGTGGCGATCAGCAATCCGAAGACCTTGGTGTTCTTCGGCGCCTTCTTCCCGCAGTTCATCGCGCCGCAGGACAATTACACGCTGCAGATCGTGGTCATGGGCCTGACGGCGATGATCTTCGCCGCCATGTCGGACTCGACCTACGCCCTTGCCGCCGGCCGCGCCGGCCGGCTGCTGTCGGCCAGCCGCGTCAGGCTGATGTCACGCATCAGCGGCAGTTTTCTCGTCGGCGGCGGGCTCTGGCTGGCGTTTACGAAAGCGAAGTGAGCAGTCTTCCTCGCCCCGTTCACGGGGAGAGGGTGGTCGCGAAGCGACCGGGTGATGGGCAGCGCCGGGGTTGCAGGCAAAACACCAACATTCGCGCCGCCCCTCATCCGCCTGCCGGCACCTTCTCCCCGTAGACGGGGAGAAGGAAGCTTTCAGAGCCGCCCCAGCCGCTCCACCAACAGCGCGAAGAAGCCGTCATGGTCGATGTCGCGCATCACGGTGGCGTTCTTTTCCCGCTTGGTGACGCCCCACCAGTCGATCACCGTCATGCCCATGGTGAGCTCCGACGCGGTCTCCACGCTGACATTGCAGCGGCGACCCTTGAACAGTTCCGGCTTCAGGAGATAGGCGATCACGCACGGATCGTGCAGTGGCCCGCCATCGGTGCCGTATTTCTCCTCGTCATAGCGTTCGAAAAACTCCAGCATCTCGGCGGTCGCGGTGCCGACCTTGGTGCCGAGCTGGCGGAAAGCCTGTATGCGCTTTGACGAGGTCAGCGCCTTGTGGGTGACGTCGAGCGGCATCATCACGATCGGGATGCCCGATTTGAACACCAGATCGGCGGCCTGCGGGTCGACATAGATGTTGAATTCGGCGGCCGGGGTGACATTGCCGCCCTCGAAGAAGCCGCCGCC
>NZ_RZSA01001037.1:0-2191 GCF_003998075.1 Mesorhizobium sp. M2A.F.Ca.ET.037.01.1.1
AGCCTTGCCGAGCTTCTTCTCCAGGGCCGCCATGTACTCCTTCGCCCATTTGGGCAGCGCATAGTCGACGACCGCCAGGAATTCGAGCGTTGCCCCCAGCCTTATGTCGGCGATCGAGGGGTTGTTGCCGCCGATGAACGGTTTGCCGTTGCGGAAGAAAGAGTGAAACACCTCGAGCGGCTCGGCGATCGCGGCCATCGCCGCCTTCTGCGCTTCCGATTTTTTGTCGGGATGGGCGTCGCTGTGGCCGACCTCGCCGGCATATTGCGGGAAGCCGAGCGCCGGATAGGTGGCGCGCGCGACATAGGGATAAAGCGTGCCGATCAGATAGAACATGGCGCTGTCGATCATCGCCCGCTTGGCCGGCGCCTTCGGATAGAACTTCTCCAGCCCGTGCTTGTTGGCGAGATACTGCATGATGGCGCAGCTTTCCCACAGCACGCCGCGCGGCAGGCCCTTGTCCTCGATCATCGGCGTCAGATGCGCCGGATTGCGCGCCAGGAACTCAGGCGAGCGCGTATGGCCCCACGCGTCGGTCTCGGCGGGATCGAGCCCGGCTGCGCGCAAGAACACCCTGACCGTCAGGTTGTTGACGCTCGGCCTCAGCATGCGGAGTTTTATGCCGGACTTCTTGGCCGGTTTGGCCTTGGCTTTAGATGCGGCTTTTGCCGTCGCTTTAGGCGCGGACTTAGTTGTCGCCTTAGGCGCGGCCTTCGCCGTCGCAGCTTTTGCCGCCGCCTTCGCGGTCGGCTTTGCCGCGGCCTTGGCCGCGGGTTTCTTCACGCTCTTCGCTGCAGCCTTTGCCATCTGTTCCTCCCCTTATGGCTTGCTCAATATGGATTCTTCGCCGTCCGCTCGTCCGACAGGGTTTCGCGCGACCGCTCGACCAGCGCCTGAATGGCGTCGGCCAGATGGAGTTCGGCGATATTGTAGTCGCCGCGCGCCACGCGGATCTTGTGCGCCTCCATCAGCACGTCTGCGTGGGTGAAGCCGGCCGGCGGCTCGAAACGGTAGGAAGCAAGCTCGATCAGCAGTCCCAGCGGATCCTCGAAATAGATCGAATCCATGAAACCGCGATCCTTGACGCCGCTGTGTTTGATGCCGCGCTCGTCGAGACGCGCGACCGCCTGCAGGAAGGTGACCCGCGACACCGCGAAGGCGATGTGGTGGACGCAGCCTATATCGGTCGGCGTGCGCCGCTTGACCGGGGTCCGGCTCTCGTCGGTGAAGACCGTGATCAGGCGCCCGTCGCCGGGATCGAAATAGAGATGGCTCTCGCTCGCCTTGTCGAGATTGGGCTGCTCGAAGATGAAGGGCATGCCGAGCACCCCTTCCCAGAAGTCGATCGAGGTCTGGCGTCCGGCGCCGACCAGCGTGATGTGATGAACGCCTTGCGACTGCAGCTTCCGCATTGGTTCCTCCCCGCGTTCCGCTCGCCTCTTCCGCCGGGCAAGTTCGAAACCGCTCCCCTGGTGCCTTCGGCCAGGGGAGCATGATGCAATGCTAATTCAATCGACGACGTCACGCCAGAAGGGACATGTGCCGTTAAATCAGAACCTGGACGGAAAGACCTGATACGCTTAAGGGGGAATCGAACCCCTGTTCCCGCCGTGACAGTTGCCCCTCGCGAGGCAAGGCTCCTCGAAACGCGTACATCATTCGAGGCCGGCAGTCCGCAGCCCCTCAAGATAGGCGGCGCGATCCTGTTCCCGGGTCATTGGGTAATATTTCTCCACCCATTGGACCGACAGTGTTGGATGGAGTCGCTTCGCCTCTGAAAGGGCATGTGTCGCCTCATCGAGATCCCCTGCCATTCCTGCCGCGGCGGCCAGCGTACGCCACGCAGCGCCAAAATGTGGCCGAAGCAGCACTGCTCGGTGCTCGAAACTCGCTGCGTCGACGTATCGTTGGGCAACGAAGTGACACATCCCGGTCACGGTCAAAACTCCCGGCTGCTGCGTGGAATCGCGCGGGCTAAGCCGCTCGGCGATCGCGAGATGGTGCAGGCCGTCCTGTGGCATCCCTCCAAAGCCGTACGCGGCGCCCAGAATGACATGTGCGATGGCCAGGTTTGGATTGAGCGTGATCGCATCGGTTAGCGCGGTGACGGCCGCCTGCGTTCGGCGTGCCATCATGTGCACGTAACCGGCGGCGAAATGCGTCCAAGGATCGTCGGCATCATGCGCAATGG
>NZ_RZSA01001038.1:0-2190 GCF_003998075.1 Mesorhizobium sp. M2A.F.Ca.ET.037.01.1.1
TTCAGGAAGTAACTAGATGGTGCATTCAGCGACCAAGAGAGCGGTTTGGACGGCCTGGCTTCTCGGGGTTGCTCAATAGACGGCCCGCCCTTGCGGGCTGTCGCCAAATGGGAGGTAACATGTCGACTTTCATCAAGGATTTCATCGAGCGCGAGACCGTCAACCGACGCAATTTCCTGCTCGCCACGGCTGCCGGCATGGGGGCGATGGCCGTGCCATTCGCCTTCGGCGGCAGCGCTGCCCGAGCGGCGATCAGCGACCCGGCGATCGCCTGGTCGTACCGCGACCGCGCCTCGGCTTACTGGAACTCGATCGTGTCGGGCGGCGAGGCACTCGTGGAATCCCTCGGCAAGACCAAGGATTCCCTCGTCTCGCTGATCAACGAAGGCTCCTCCGAAAAGTCGCTGGCCGACATCAAGGCGTTCCTGGCCAAGACCGGCGGCAAGTGCGCTATCGCCTGCGACGCCAATGACAGCCCGAACGCCCGTCCGGTGGTCGAGGCTGTGCGCGACGCCGGCGCCTACATTTCCACGATTTGGAACAAGACCGACGACCTGCACCCGTGGGACATCGGCGACAATTACGTCTCGCACATGACCTGGTCGGACGAGAAGCCGGCCGAGCAGACGGCGCGGATCCTGTTCGACGCCATGGGCGGCAAGGGTGGCGTCGTGCATCTGGGTGGCATTGCCGCCAACAACCCGGCAATCGAGCGTCTGAACGGCTTGAAGAACGCCTTGAAGGACTTTCCCGATATCGAGCTTTTGGATGCTCAGCCCGCAGACTGGGACACGACCAAGGGCACGGAGCTGATGGCGTCTTTCCTGACGCGCTTCGGCGACAAGATCACCGGCGTGCACTGCGCCAACGACAACATCGCCTATGGCGTGATCGAGGCGCTGCGCGCCGAGGGGATCGAGAATATGCCGATCGTCGCCTATGACGGAAATCCGGAGGCCGTGAAGCTGGTGATGGAGGGCAAGCTCCTGGCGACCGTCTTCACCAATCCGCACTGGGGCGGCGGCATCACGGCGGCGCTCGCTTATTACGCCGCGACCGGCGCCTTCAAGCCTTCGGAAGAGCCGAAGGAGCACCGCGAATTCTACGGCCCGACGGTCCTGGTCACCAAGAAGGACGCGGCGGACTTCAAGGCCAAATATCTGGACGCCGTTCCTTCGTACAATTGGAAGGATTTCTGGGGACCGAGCAACGGCCAGATCAAGTACAAGTAATACGAAGCTCGATCGAGCGGCCCTGAAACGGGCCGCTCCCCCCTATACGGCACGCTTGGACGGGAGGCCGGAGTTGCCACGCATCCTCACGCGGGAGAACGCGATCCGCTGGGCGCCCTTCATGGTGCTTCTCGCGCTCATAGTGCTATTCACGGCGATAAACCCCTCATTCCTGTCGCAACGCAACTTCGCGCGCATCGCGATCGCGGCGGCGCCCGCGCTCATGGTGGCGGTCGGGGTGACCTTCATCATCGTGATGGGTTCTATCGACCTTTCCATGGAGGGCGTCGTTTCCCTGACGGCCGTTCTTTTTTGCTTCCTGATGCTGGCGCTCGGCGGAACGCTCGCGTCGGGCGGCTGGATCGCAATCCCGGTCATTCTCGCCGTCGGGGCCGCGATCGGCCTGGTGAACGGTTTCATCCACGTCAAGCTGAAGATACCATCCTTCATGGCGAGCCTCGCGCTCGGATTCATCGGCACGGGCGCCGCGATCCTGCTGACCGGCGGCGACATCGTCAAATTCAACGATCCGACGTTCCGCGCTCTGCTGACCTGGCGCATCCTCGGCTTTCCGCTGATGGTCTATGTCGCGGGGCTCTGCCTCGTCCTCGCCTGGTTCATCCAATCTCAGACCCGCCTTGGGCGTTACTTTTATGCGGTCGGCGGCGGCGAGGAACTCGCCCATGCCTCGGGCGTGCGGGTGCAGCATGTGAGGATGGCCGGCTTCTCGCTTGCCGGCTTCTTTTACGCGATCGCGGCGATCCTGCAGGTGGCGAAGCTCGGCCAGGCCGAATCCGTCACCGGATCGAACTTCATGTTCATGTCCATCACTTCGGTGGTGGTCGGCGGCGTGGCGCTCTGGGGTGGCATCGGCGGCGTTTGGAACACGCTCGTCGGCGTCCTGATCGTCGCCGTCATCAACAACGGCATGGTGGTCATCGGCCTGCCCGATTTCCTG
>NZ_RZSA01001039.1:0-2189 GCF_003998075.1 Mesorhizobium sp. M2A.F.Ca.ET.037.01.1.1
GCCGGCATGCATGGTGACGGCGAGCACCATGGAGCACAGGCAAAGCACCGAGCCGACCGACAGGTCGATGCCGCCGGTGATGATAACGAAAGTCATGCCGAGCGCGACGATGGCGACGAAGGTGACGTTGCGGGTGATGTTGAAGAGGTTCTTCGAGGTGGCGAAGGAATCGGTCGCGAAGGACAGGAACAGGCAGGCGAGAATGACCGCGATCACCACCCAGAATGTCTGGTTGGCGAGGAGCCGCGACAGGAAAGTGTGCTGCTTCTGCGCGATCGTCTGGTCAAGGGTGACTGCCATTGTCGACCTTTCCTGAGGTGGGACGCGGAACACCGCGCGTCACGCCACCCGTTCAAATCCGTGAGTCATGCCACCTGTTCGATGGCGCCGGTGATCAGCCCGGTGACTTCCTCGGGCGAGCTCGAAGCGATCTTCTTGTCTGCCACCTTGCGGCCGCGCCGCATGACGATGACGCGGTCGGCGACGTCGAACACGTCGGGCATGCGGTGACTGATCAGCACAACCGCGATGCCCTGGTCGCGCAGATGGCGGATAAGGTTGAGCACCTCGGCCACCTGCCGGACCGAGATCGCCGCCGTCGGCTCATCCATCAGCACGATTTTGGCCTGCGACAGCATGGTGCGAGCGATCGCCACCGCTTGGCGCTGGCCGCCCGACATCTGCTTGACGAGATCGCGCGGCCGCGTCTCGGATTTCAGCTCGGCAAAGAGCTGGCCGGCGCGCCTGTACATCGCCGCATAGTCGAGGATGCGGAACGGGCCGATGCCGCGGCGCAGCTCGCGGCCGAGATAGACGTTTGCCGCGGCCGTCAGATTGTTGCACAGCGCAAGGTCCTGGTGGACGATCTCGATGCCGTGCTGGCGGGCCTCCGCCGGCTTGTGCATGACAATCTCCTTGCCCTCCAGATGCATGGTGCCATGGCTTGGGCGGAAATTGCCGGCGATCATCTTGACCAGCGTCGACTTGCCGGCGCCGTTGTCGCCCATCAGGCCGACGACCTCGCCGGCCTCCAGCGAGAACGAGACGTCGTTGACCGCCTGGATGGCGCCGAAATGTTTCGAGATGTTGGCGAGTTCGAGAACCGACACCAGCCTTAAGCCTCCCCATGTTGACGCAGCAGTTTGCCGGCTTGCCAGCAGCGCTTGCGTTCCGCCCGTCCATCTCCTCACGAACGGCGCGATACATGCATTTAGGCAAAAGCCGGCAAAGCCGTCAATCAATTGTCTGACGATTAATTTCGAGACTCGACAAAAAATCGGTTTTGTAGGACAAATAGGAATTGACCGTTGGCGAAAAGCCGATATTAGCTAGCCTCGGAGGAATAATTTGCCCACCGAGCGCGCATAGGGCGGAAGGGGCAAATGGCTTGACGATCAAGGATTCGGCTGCGCCAGTATTGGCTCAACGGATCGGCAAATGCTTATCAGTCCGGCCCGGAACACGAGCATTGGGAAGATGCTCAACATCGTTCTTGCGCATCCGGTCTGATCGGTGTGGCGGGCACGCGGTGTCCGTCTGTTTCAAGGGAGGACTGACATGAGGAAAACACTTTTGCTTGCCGCCGTCGCCGCCATGGCGTTGGGCGCCGGGCCGGCTTTGGCCAAGAAACAGCTCGTCATCGTCGTGAAGGGGCTCGACAACCCGTTCTTCGAAGCCATCCATCAGGGCTGCGAGAAATGGAACAAAGAGAACGCCAGCTCGGAATATGAGTGCTTCTATACCGGCCCGGCATCGACCTCGGACGAGGCCGGTGAAGCGCAGATCGTGCAGGACATGCTGAGCAAGCCCGACACGGTCGCGATGGCGATCTCGCCGTCCAACGCGCCGCTGATCGCGCAGACGATCAAGAGCGCCAATCCGTCGATCCCGATCATGACGGTCGACGCCGACCTTGCCAAGGAAGACGCCGCCCTTCGCAAGACCTATCTCGGCACCGACAACTACCTTATGGGCAAGAAGATCGGCGAGTACATCAAGAAGGCCAAGCCGAATGGCGGCACGGTCTGCACCATCGAGGGCAATCCGGCGGCCGACAACATTCTGCGCCGCGCGCAAGGCATGCGCGACGCGCTGACGGGCAAGGAAGGCCTCGCGGCACTTGCCGGCGAAGGCGGCTGGACCGAAGCCCCCGGCTGCCCGGTGTTCACCAATGACGACGGCGCCAAGGG
>NZ_RZSA01000103.1:0-10820 GCF_003998075.1 Mesorhizobium sp. M2A.F.Ca.ET.037.01.1.1
ATATATTCGAGCTGGCCGCCGCCGATCGTGCCGAAAATGGCCGATGTCGAGACGAGCATGAAAGCGCCGGCCTCGCGCGGCGTCGAGCCTTTCGTGGCCGCGACCTCGACGAGGGCGACCCGGCCGGTTTGGCCGAGGAACGCCTTCAGATCTTGTACTTTCGAGTTCATCGTCTGCATTTCCATCCCGGAAATATAGCGTTTTGCGCCTCGATTTGCACGTTTAGGCGCATTCAGGCCGGCTGCGTGGCCTCCCGCTTCAGCCTCTCGATCGCCATCAAGACACGCTCCGGTGTCGCCGGCGCGTCGAGGCGCGGACAGATCCTGTGGTCCGCGACGCTCGCGACGGCGTCGGAAAGCGCATGCAGAACCGACATGCCGAGCGGGAAAGGCGGCTCGCCGACGGCCTTGGAGCGATGCACGGTCGGCTCGTTCGCCTCGGACCAGTCGGCCAGCGTGACGTTGAAGACTTTTGGACGGTCGGAGGCGAGCGGGATCTTGTAGGTCGACGGCGCATGAGTGCGCAGGCGGCCCTTGTCGTCCCACCACAGTTCCTCGGTGGTCAGCCAGCCCATGCCCTGGATGAAGCCGCCTTCGACCTGGCCGAGGTCGATGGCGCGGTTCAGCGAACGGCCGGTTTCATGCAGGATATCGGTGCGTTCGACCACATATTCTCCGGTCAGCGTGTCGACCGAGACTTCCGAGCAGGAAGCGCCATAGGCGAAGTAGTAGAACGGGCGACCTTCGCCCTTGTCGCGGTTCCAGTGGATCTTCGGCGTCTTGTAGAAGCCGGCCGCCGACAGCTGGATGCGGGCCATATAGGCCTGCTTGACCAGATCGCCGAAGGGTATCTCCTGGTTGCCGATGCGGACGCGGTTGGGCAGGAACAACACCTGGTCGCGCGGCACCTGGTATTTTTCCGAGGCGAAGTTGGTCAGCCGGTCCTTGATCTGGCGGGCGGCGTTCTGCGCCGCCATGCCGTTGAGGTCGGAACCGGACGAGGCGGCGGTCGCCGAGGTGTTCGGCACCTTGCCGGTGGTGGTCGCGGTGATCTTCACCTGATCGAGGTCGATCTGGAACTCCTCGGCCACCACCTGCGCCACCTTTAGGTAGAGACCCTGCCCCATCTCGGTGCCGCCATGGTTCAGATGCACCGAACCGTCGGTGTAGACATGCACCAGCGCGCCGGCCTGGTTGTAGTGCGTGGCGGTGAAGGAGATGCCGAACTTGACCGGCGTCAGCGCCAGCCCGCGCTTGATGAAGCGGCTGTTGGCGTTGAAAGCGCTGATCTCGCGCCGGCGCCGCGCATAGTTCGAGCTCGCCTCCAGCTCGGCGATGATGCGCTGGATGACATTGTCCTCGACCGTCTGGTGGTAGGGCGTGACGTTGCGGTCGCCCTCCTTGTCACCACTTGCGCCATAGAAGTTCTTCTTGCGGATCTCGAGCGGGTCCTTGCCGAGGGCAAAGGCCACCTCGTCGATGACCCGCTCTGCGCCGACCATGCCTTGCGGGCCGCCGAAGCCGCGAAACGCGGTGTTGGAGACCGTGTTGGTATAAAGCGGCGCTGACTGAGCGTGCACCGCCGGCCAGAAATAGGTGTTGTCGCAGTGGAACAGCGCGCGGTCGGTGACCGGGCCGGAGAGGTCCGACGAAAAGCCACAGCGCGCAGCAAACATGAAGTCGACGCCGAGGATGTTGCCGTCGTCGTCGAAGCCGACCTCGTAGTCGATCAGGAAATCATGCCGCTTGCCGGTCGCGGTCATGTCGTCGTCGCGGTCCGGCCGGATCTTGACCGCACGATGATGGCGCTTGGCCGCGATCGCGGCGAGCGCCGCGAACTGGTTGCCCTGCGTTTCCTTGCCGCCGAAGCCGCCGCCCATGCGGCGGATTTCCACCGTGATGGCGTTGCTCGGGATACCCAGCGCATGGCTCACCATATGCTGGACTTCGCTCGGATGCTGGGTCGAGGAATAGATGGTGACGTCCTGGTCCTCGCCGGGGACGGCCATTGCGATATGGCCTTCGAGATAGAAGTGCTCCTGGCCGCCGAGGCGCATCTTGCCCTTGAGCTTGCGGGGCGCTGCCTTGATCGCCGCCGCCGCGTCGCCGCGCCTCAATGTGAGCGGCGGCGTGACAAGCTTGTCCTTGCGCGGGTCGAGCGCGCCTATGTCGGTGACGAAGGGCAGCTGCTCGTACTCGACCCTGGCCAGCCTGGTGGCGCGGCGGGCCTGCTCGCGTGTCTCGGCGATGACGCAGAAGATCGGCTGGCCATAGAACTCAACCTTGCCCTCGGCGAGCACCGGCTCGTCATGGCGGCCGGTGGGCGAAATGTCGTTTTCTCCCGGCACGTCCTTTGCCGTCAGCACATCGACGACGCCAGGCGCGGCGCGCACGGCCGAGAGGTCCATCTTCGTGATCGTCGCATGCGTCGCGGTGGACAGGCCGAGGCAGCCATGCAGCGTGCCGGCCGGCTCCGGCATGTCGTCGATATAGACCGCCGTGCCGCTGACATGCTTGTGCGCGGATTCGTGGCGCTGGTCGCTGGCGACGCCACCCGAGATCTTCTGGGCCTTGAGGTTAGGGACGTGCTTGGTCATTCAGCCTCCTTTCCTTCTCCCCGTTCACGGGGAGAAGGTGGCCCGAAGGGTCGGATGAGGGGCGGCGCTGACGTCGACGAGTTTGCAGAAAACGACCGGTGCCGGCGCCGCCCCTCATCTGCCTGCCGGCATCTTCTCCCCGTGAACGGGGAGAAGGACGCTACCCGCGACTGCTTGCACGCGTTGATTTGCATCAGGCCGCCTCGCTGCGCGAAACCTGTAGCGGCGCCTTGGTGCCGGTCGTCTCGACATAAAAGCGCAGCAGAAGGTTCTTCGCCGCCAGCGCCCGATATTCGGCGCTTGCCCGCATGTCGGTGAGCGGCGTGAAGTCACTGGCGTATTCGGCCATAGCCGCCTCCACGGTCGCTTCGCTCCAGACCTTGCCGATCAATGCCTTCTCAACCGCCGTGGCGCGCTTCGGCGTCGCCGCCATGCCGCCATAGGCGATGCGGATATCGGCCACCGTACCGTTCTTGGCCAACGTCAGGTAAAAAGCCCCGAGCGTCGCCGTGATGTCCTCGTCGCGGCGCTTGGTGACCTTGTAGACGGCAAATTTTTCGCCGCTCGCCGGCACCGGAACATGCACCGCTTCGACGAACTCGCCGGGCTGACGGTCCTGCTTGCCATAGGCGATGAAGAAGGTTTCGAGCGGGATCGTGCGGCGCTTCTTGCCCTTGCCCAGCGTAAGCTGCGCGCCGAGCGCGATCAGCGGCGGCGGCGTGTCGCCGATGGGCGAGCCGTTGGCGATGTTGCCGCCGATCGTGCCCATGTTGCGCACCTGCTCACCGCCGATGCGGTCGACCAGCGGTCCCAAGGCCGGGATGCGCTTCGACAGCGTCTCGAAGGCTTCGGTGTAGGTTACGCCCGCGCCGATGGTGATGACGCCGTCCTTCTCCGAGATGGCGCGCAGGCCGTCGAGACCGCCGATGAAGATCGCGGGCGAGATGTCGCGCATATGCTTGGTGACCCAGAGGCCGACATCGGTCGAGCCGGCGACGATGGTGGCGCCCGGCTCCTTTTCGAGCAGCCCTGCGAAATCGTCGACGCCGGCCGGCACGATCAGCCGCGCCTTGCCCGACCCGATCTCGACTCTCGCGCCATCGCGCAATGCCTTCAGCCGCGCGGTGATGTCCTTGCGCTCCACCGCCAGCGGATCCTTCGCCGCCTTGCCGTAGCTCGAAATGGCATGCGCGGCGCGCATGATCGCCTCATAGCCGGTGCAGCGGCAAAGATTGCCCTGCAGCGCCTTTTCGATCGCGGCGTTGGACGGATCGGGCGTCTTCATCCACAGCCCGTAGAGCGACATGACGAAGCCCGGCGTGCAGAAGCCGCATTGCGAGCCGTGGAAATCGACCATCGCCTGCTGCACGGGGTGCAACTTACCAGGCTCGCCGCGCAGATGCTCGACAGTGACGACATGGGTGCCGTCGAGCGAACCCACGAAACGGATGCAGGCATTGACGCTTTCATAGACCAGGCCGTCGCCGGCAAGCTTGCCGACCAGCACCGTGCAGGCGCCGCAGTCGCCCTCGGCGCAGCCTTCCTTGGTGCCGCGCAGCGAGCGGTTGAGCCGCAGCCAGTCGAGCAGGGTCGCATCGGGCGCGACGTCTGTGAGAGCCACGTCGCCGCCGTTCAGGATGAAACGTATCTCGGTGCGGACCTTGGTATCGGCCATGTCTCAACTCCCCCGATAGGTCGAGTAGCCATAGGGCGAAATCAAGAGCGGGACGTGATAGTGCCGCGCTTCTGCCATGCCGAAGCGGATCGGCACGATGTCGAGGAAAGCAGGCTCAGGCAAGCTGATGCCTTGGCCACGCAGATAGTCGCCGGCGGCGAAGACCAGCTCATATTCGCCGGTGCGGAACTCGGCGCCGGCGAGCAGCGGCCCGTCGCAGCGACCATCGTCATTGGTGGCGACGGTCTTGAGATGGGTGCGGCTCTGGGCCTCGATGCGGAAAAGCTCGATCGACAGGCCCTTTGCCGGCCGTCCGGTCGCGGTGTCCAGCACATGGGTGGTCAGGCGCCCGCCATCGGCTTTCGACGTTTCTGCCACTGGCGGCCTCCCGTCTCGGTACAATCTCAGATCAATTGTGCGCCAATTAAAGGCGATGCATAAGCCCCGGTCGAGCGGAGCGGGGCAAAAAGCACTTTCAAAAATTTTCGGGGGAATGCATGCGCACTCCTTTCGATATCTTAATCGCAACCATCGGGCAGGAGCGACAATGCGTTACGATAGGGACATGCGCGGTTACGGGGCCAATCCGCCGGACCCGAAATGGCCTGGCGGCGCGCACGTCGCGGTTCAGTTCGTCGTCAACTACGAGGAAGGCGGCGAGAACTGTGTGCTGCACGGCGACAAGGCCTCGGAAGCCTTCCTGTCCGAGATCGTCGGCGCAGCGCCGTGGGTCGGCCAGCGCCACTGGAACATGGAGTCGATCTATGAATACGGCGCCCGCGCCGGCTTCTGGCGGCTCTACAGGCTGTTCACCGAAGCGCAGGTGCCGGTGACCTGCTACGGCGTCGCCACCGCGCTCGCACGCTCGCCCGATCAGGTCGTCGCAATGCAGGAAGCCGGCTGGGAGATCGCCTCGCACGGCCTGAAATGGATCGACTATCGCGACCATGCGGCCGAGGATGAGAAGCGCGACCTCGATGAGGCGATCCGGCTGCATTACGAGGTGACCGGCGCGCGGCCGACCGGCTGGTATACCGGGCGCACCTCGGTGAACACGGTGCGGCTCGTCGCCGAGGAAGGCGGCTTCGACTATGTCTCCGACACCTATGACGACGAGCTGCCTTACTGGTTCGACCGCGACGGGCTGGAGACGCCGCAGCTCATCATCCCCTACACGCTCGACGCCAACGACATGCGCTTCGCGACGCCGCAAGGGTTCAACTCCGGCGACCAGTTCTTCGCCTATCTGAAGGACAGTTTCGACACGCTCTACGCCGACGGCAAGGCAGGCCGGCCGCGCATGATGAATATCGGCCTGCACTGCCGGTTGGTCGGCCGCCCCGGTCGGGTAGCGGCGCTGAAGCGCTTCGTCGATTATGTTAAGTCGCATGACAAGGTCTGGCTGACCCGGCGCATCGACATCGCCAAACACTGGCGCGAGAAGCATCCCTATCAGGCGCCGGCGCTGCGGCCGTCCAGGATGGAGTTCGAGGAATTCGTGCACGCCTTTGGCGGCGTGTTCGAGCATTCGCCCTGGATTGCCGAGCGCGCCTACGAACTGGAGCTTGGGCCGGCGCATGACAGCGCGGGCGGCCTGCACAACGCGCTCTGCCGGGTCTTCCGCGCGGCGACGGAGGCCGAGCGTCTTTCCGTGCTCAACGCCCATCCCGACCTTGCGGGCAAGCTGGCGGCGGCCAAGCGGCTGACGCCGGAATCGGCCAGGGAGCAGGCCTCCGCCGGGCTCGACGCGCTGACCGACAAGGAGCGCGAGCTGTTCTCGAAACTCAACGCCGCGTATGTCACCACCTTCGGCTTTCCCTTCATCATCGCGGTCAAGGGCAAGTCCAAGGACGAAATCCTGGCGGAGTTCGAGGCGCGGATCGGCAACAGCCGCGGCACCGAGTTGGAAACCGCCTGCAAACAGGTCGAACGCATCGCGTTGCTTCGCCTGAAAGACATGCTCCCACTCTGATGTTTGTTTTTACGCAATTCCGGACGGAAGGCTTGGGCGAAGTCGCCGAATCCAACCCCTTTACACTGGAATTGCTCTGAGGGTCAGGACCCCATGGATATGATCAAGACTGCCGAGCGAACCTATTACGCGCCGCAGGGTGGCCATCCCGGCCAGAACGAGCTTTTGACCGGCCGCGCCGTCTTCACCGAAGCCTATGCGGTCATTCCCAAAGGCGTCATGCAGGACATCGTCACCAGTCCGCTGCCGTTCTGGGACAAGACCAGGGCCTGGATCATCGCAAGGCCGCTTTCGGGCTTCGCCGAGACTTTTTCGCAATATATCGTCGAGGTCCTGCCGGGCGGCGGCAGCGACCGGCCCGAACTCGACGCCGGCGCCGAGGGCGTGCTGTTCGTCGTCGAAGGCGAGATCACCGTTTCGCTGGCCGGCAAAAAGCATGTACTTGCCCCCGGCGGCTTCGCCTTCCTGCCGCCGTCCAGCGGCTGGACGGTGCGCAACGAGAGCGGCGCCGCTGCCCGATTCCACTGGATCCGCAAGGCCTATGAGGCTGTCGACGGCCTCGACGTGCCGGAAGCCTTCTTCTCCAGCGACCAGGACGTCGCGCTGAGCCCGATGCCGGGCACGGAAGGGCGCTGGGCAACGACCCGCTTCGTCGATCCGGCCGATATGCGCCACGACATGCATGTCACCATCGTCACGCTGAAGCCGGGCGCGGTCATACCGTTCGCCGAGACCCATGTGATGGAGCACGGGCTCTACGTGCTCGAAGGCAAGGCTGTTTACCGGCTCAACCAGGACTGGGTCGAGGTCGAGGCCGGCGACTTCATGTGGCTGCGCGCCTTCTGCCCGCAGGCCTGCTATGCCGGTGGACCCGGCAATTTCCGCTATTTGCTCTACAAGGACGTCAACCGCCACGCCAGGCTTAACGGTTATCTTGGGGGCGGCTATCTCGGGGGCAAGGCGCGGTGAGCCGCATCGTTGCCAAGCCACTGACCCGCGAGAACTTTGCGCCTTTCGGCGACGTCATCGACATGGGCGGCGACAACCGCTACCCGATCAATGGCGGCAAGGCGATGCGCTATCACGACCTGGCCACGGCGGAAGCGGCCGGCCCGAACGCGCGGGTGCTGATCTCGATGGTGCGCGGGACGCCCTACGAGATGCCGCTGAAGCTCACCATGGTCGAACGCCATCCGCTCGGCAGCCAGGCCTTCATCCCGCTGTCGCCGCGGCCCTTTCTGGTGGTCGTCTGCCATGACACCAAGGACGGCCCGGGTGAGCCGCACGCCTTCCTCGCCGGACCCGGACAGGGCATCAACTACCGCCGCAACCTGTGGCATGGCGTGCTGACGCCGATCGGCGAGGAACAGGATTTCCTGATCGTCGACCGCGCCGGCGACGGCTCCAATCTCGAGGAATTTCACTTCTCGCACCCTTACGAGATCCACCTTCCCTGAAAGCCCTTCCATGACCGACGTTTCGCTGATCGACCGCCTGCTCGACGTGATCGAGCACGACATCGTGCCAAAGACGGCGCAAGGCGTCGCCCATGGCAATAAGCTGTTCGGCGCCGCGATCCTCAGGAAGGACGACCGCTCGCTGGTGCTGGCCGAGACCAACAACGAGATGGAAAATCCGCTCTGGCATGGCGAGGTGCATTGCCTGAAGCGTTTCTATGAGATGCCGAAGGCTGAGCGCGTCGACACCCAGGATGCGTTGTTTCTCGCCACGCATGAGCCCTGCTCGCTCTGCCTGTCAGCGATCACCTGGACCGGCTTCGACAATTTCTACTATCTGTTCAGCCACGAGGATTCGCGCGACAGCTTCGCCATTCCGCACGATCTCAAAATCCTGAAAGAGGTCTTCACCCTGGACCCCGGCGGTTACAATGCCGAGAACGCCTATTGGAAAAGCTTTTCCATTCGCAGGCTGGTGCGCGCCCTGCCCGAAGCCGAGCGCAAGCGGCTGGAGGCAAGGATCGGCAGGATTTCGGAGCGCTATGACGAGCTGTCCGACGCTTACCAAGCGAGCAAGGCGGAGAACGACATTCCGCTGAACTGAATCGTTTCCACTGCACCTACCTTGAATTGCCACCTTTATGGTGGCATATTGAGTCATGGAGAAACGCAGGCCCACCTACGATCTTGAGGCGATCAAGACCACGTTCGGGTCTGTCGACACGTTGGCTATCACAACGTCAGCCCTGCGCGATGCGGTCGGCCTTGGTTTCGATCGCGCCGGCATTGTCGAGGTGATCGATGGCATGACGCGGAAGATGTTCGTGAAATCGATGACGACCTTCGCCGATCACCGGGTCTGGCAGGATGTCTATCACGTGCCGGCGCGCGACATGCTTCTCTATGTGAAATTCCAGGCTGATGTCGTGACCGAATTCATGGTCATGGCATTCAAGGAGAAATGACATGGCGCCAGAAACCAGTGAAACCATGATCTCTCCCGAAACCGGAGAGATCCTGACGCGCGGGGTACGTCCGTTCACCGTGACCTACAAAGGCGAGAGCATGGTTGTCGACCTGCCGGGCTACTATCCGGCTTCGGCTTCGGACGGAGACGGCGTGCATGTCGGGGAGGATATGGCTGCCGTTGATGCCGCCCTGCGCATTCTCAAGGAAAAGATCGACGGCCTGCCGGCGCCAGAAACCATCCGGCGCATGCGCGCAAAGCTCAAGCTGTCGCAGCGTGAGGCGGGTTCCCTGTTCAAAGTCGGCGAGAATGCCTTCGACAAATATGAGCGAGGTCTGATCGAGCCGAGCGGCCCGACCATTCAGCTGATGACGTTGCTCGAAAAACACCCCGAATTGCTCGACGAATTGCGCTAACGACCCAGGTCGCATTTTTTGATGCTCCAGTCGCGAATGGCGATTGAAAGTCGGTGCGCCGCGGAGCGTTATGCGCCCCATGAAAACCGTCACAGAATTCCCCCGCAAAGTCGTCGAATTTCCCGATATGGGCATCGTCATGCCGGATGGCTGCCGGCTGTCGGCGCGCATCTGGATGCCCGAGGATGCCGCCGACAATCCCGTGCCCGCGATCCTCGAGCATCTGCCCTACCGCAAGCGCGACGGCACCATTTTTCGCGACCAGCTCACCCATCCCTATTTCGCCGGGCACGGTTATGCCTCGATCCGCGTCGACATGCGCGGCAATGGCGATTCCGAAGGACTGATGGACGATGAATATTCCGAGCAGGAACTGCAGGACGCCTGCGACGTCATCGCCTGGGCGGCGGCGCAGCCCTGGTGCAACGGCAATGTCGGCATGATGGGCATCTCCTGGGGCGGCTTCAACTGCCTGCAGGTGGCGGCGAAACAGCCGCTGGCGCTGAAGGCGGTGATCAGCCTGTGCTCGACCGTCGACCGCTATGCCGACGACATCCATTACAAGGGCGGCTGCCTGCTCTTGGAAAATTTCGGCTGGGCCTCGACGATGCTGTCCTATTCGTCACGGCCGCCGGATCCGGCGATTGCCGGCGGCAACCGCTGGCGCGACTTATGGCTCAGCCGGCTGGAGAACCAGGCCTTCCTTTTGCCGCTCTGGCTCAGTCACCAGCACCGCGACGCCTATTGGAAGCGCGGCTCGATCTGTGAGGATTTTTCGGCGGTCAAAGCGGCGGTGCTGTCGATCGGCGGCTGGCATGACGGCTACCGCAACACGATCTCCAATCTCGTCACCGGCATCCAGTCGCCGGTCAAAGGCATCGTCGGCCCCTGGATCCACAAATACCCGCATTACGCCGGACCCAATCCGGCTATCGGCTTCCTGCAGGAGGCGCTGCGCTGGTGGGACCGCTGGCTAAAGGGTGCTGCGACCGGCGTCGAGGCCGATCCGGACTACCGCGCCTATGTGATGGACAGCGTGCGGCCGGCGCGCTGGCACCCGGAACGGCCGGGCCGCTGGGTGGCGGAGCAGGAATGGCCGTCCTCAAACATCAAGGTCGAGGCGATCGAGCTTATCGCCAATGGCGGCAAACCCCTGATCGTCGCTTCGCCGCAGACCTGCGGCCTCGCCGGCGGCGAGTATTTTCCCTTCACCTTCGGGCCGGAATTGCCCGGCGACCAACGCCCCGACGACGCGCTGTCGGTCTGCTTCGACCAGCCCGAGCTCGGTGAGGCGATCGACATCGTCGGCGCGCCGGAGCTCGCGGTCCGAGTTGCCTCCGATCGGCCGCAGGCCAACATCGCGGTGCGTCTCTGCGATGTGCACCCGGACGGCGCCTCGGAACTGATCTCCTATGGCTTGCTCAATTTGACCCACCGCGACTCGCATGAGTTCCCGCAGGCGCTGGTGCCAGGGCAGACCTTTTCGGCGCGCGTCGTGCTCGACCAATGCGCCTACCGCGTGCCGGCCGGCCATAAATTGCGCGTCGCCGTTTCGACCGCCTACTGGCCGATGATCTGGCCCTCGCCGGAACCGGTGCAACTCGATCTTGCGAAGGCCACGCTGAAGCTGCCGCTGCGGCCGCTGGCGAAAGGCAATGAGGTTTCGTTCCCTGAGCCGGAAGGCGCGACGCCCTGGGCGACCGAGACGATCAGGCCGACGAGTTCCGAACGCCATAT
>NZ_RZSA01001040.1:0-2185 GCF_003998075.1 Mesorhizobium sp. M2A.F.Ca.ET.037.01.1.1
GTGCTGGCGCTCGAGCTCGGCGCCGCCGATGTGGTCGAAAGCCCGCTCAACGTGCGCGAGCTTGCCGCGCGCATCGGCGGCCTGCTGATGAGACGCGGCAGGGCCGCCGGGGAGCTGATCGTGCTGGAGAACGCCACTGTCGACCTGCGATCGGCCATGGTCATGCATCGCTCGGGTGCGGAGGATCAGCTTTCCCCGGGGCAGGTGGCGTTGCTGAAGCTGTTCCTGGCGAGCCCGCGCAAGGTGCTGACCCGCGACGACATCATTGCCGCGGCCCCGGCCGAGAATGCTGACGCTTTCGACCGTTCGATCGATTCGCGCATCGTGCGGCTGCGCCGAAAGCTCGACACCGAGACCATCATCACCATCCGCGGCGCCGGCTATCGTTTCGATCCACCAGCCTCGCGCAACGAGTGAATTCGGGTCGACGAGTCTATCAAGCATCGGATTCCCCAAAGCGGTGGTCATCTTGGGTCCGGCGCCTGGCGCTCAGCGCACCACAATGATCGAGGGGCCGGATAAAATGTCGGCGCCGGCGGTTGTCTCGGCGTGGGCGCGCTCCTTGAGCAGCACCGTCGCCAGCGCGGCAAAGCCGAGCAGGCCCTGCGCGTAAAGCAGCGCGGAAAGCACGGAGGCGGCAAATTTCGTCTTCATGTCCCTATCCTCAATCTCGATGTCGTCGGTGCTTCAGGAAACTCCCGAAGCGCCCGCGCCGCTGACGGAGCCCCCCGCTGCGGCGCGGGCCTTCGGTCCTCTCGGCAGCAAGTAGCCGGAGGGGCCGCGCGTCCTCAGCAGCCGGAGGCCGACCCGCCAGAGGGCCTTCAGCCGGTGGACGCGCAGGCTGGAGACAATCCAGACCGTGGCGATGAACAGAGCCATGTGCAGTGTCGAAACCTCGCCGGACGTCATCGCCGCCAGCGCCGTCACCGGGCTGCCGGCCACAGAGCCTGCGCCGCCGAGCGCGATTGCCGCGACGCTGATCCTGAGAAGCCAGGAGCGGAGTTTCGATTTCCTGCCCATTTTCGTTTGCAGTTGTCTGTTCCCGTTGCGTCAAATCTGCCGCCGGCCTGTATCCAGATCATGCCGCCGTGGCTGCACTTTGTTGCAGTTTGGTTTCGAGCCGGGCGTAAGTGTTTAATATTGGAAATGAAATGAACTTTCGTTTCCGGGACTAAGCTCATTGTGTAGCGCCGACCTGCCGCGCCCCGGAAGAGGTGCGATGTAATGGCTGGCCGGAGCTTCTTGTTAACTTATGGAAACGAATTCGAAACAGAAACGAGCATCAAGCGAAATAGCTCGGAAACGGACGAGCACGATAAGAGCCCATCGAAATTGAAGCCGGACACAACGGCAAAAAACAGAGGGATCCGTCATGCATACCGCCATTTCCGCCAAGCTCATCCATGTCGCCGCCGCCGCGCTCACCGGTGCCGCGCTGCTCTTCGGCGCCGGCAATGCCGCTCACGCCAACCAGATCGTCGCCAAGGTCTCGCTGTCGCAGCAGATCATGGAAGTCACCGTCGACGGTCGCCCGACCTACACCTGGAAGGTCTCGACCGGCGCGAGGGGGCACATCACGCCGACCGGTTCGTTCAAGCCGACGCGCATGCATGAGATGTGGTACTCGAAGAAATACGACAACGCGCCGATGCCGCATTCGGTGTTCTTCAGCGGCGGCTACGCCGTCCACGCCACCTACGCCATTAGCCGTCTCGGCCGTCCCGCTTCGCATGGTTGCGTGCGGCTGCATCCCGACGCGGCAGCCGACTTCTATCAGCTCGTCGAGGCCTTCGGCCCCGCCAACACCAGCATCGTCATCGTCAAGTAAAAGGCTGGGTTAGGGTAGCAGGCCGGTTGCCGCCTTCGGCGTACTTTGTGAGACGCAATTCCGGACGGAAAGCCGTTACACACTTTTCCTGGAATTGCTCAGCTGAAGCCGTGAGGCAGCCGCCAAAAAAGAGGCCGGAATTTCCGGCCTCTTTTGTTTTTTTGCTGTCGTGCCGATCAGCTCGGCAGCGCCGGCATCAGCTTCGGATCGGGCTTCTCGGCGAGATGCGGCAGGTCCTTGCTGGCGATGAAGGTGTAGAACATCGGCACGACGAAGAGCGTGAACATGGTGCCGACCAGGATGCCGGTGAAGATGACCAGGCCCATCGAATAGCGGGCGGCCGCGCCGGCGCCGCTG
>NZ_RZSA01001041.1:0-2184 GCF_003998075.1 Mesorhizobium sp. M2A.F.Ca.ET.037.01.1.1
ATCCGATCGCGGTCATTTGAAGTCTCCTTTTGGTGCTCGCCGGGGACCATTCCCCTGCGATGGCGGACCGTGATTGGCGCGTCCGGCCCGCCCGAACCTTGCAGGCCGAAGCGTCAGCGGAGGACCCGAGCGGACGGCTTTTTTGGAGCGAAGCGGGCGCGAGGAGCCGCCAAAGGCGGCGGGGAAAAAGCTGTCGGCCGAGGGTTTCGGGCGGGCCGGATCCGCCCATAGGTCGACAAGCCAGCCGCAGGGGAATGGTCCCCGGCGACAAGCAAAGAGAAACGCCTGGGTGACGCGGTCGCCAAGCCAAGCAAGAGTCGAGACGGCGACAGGATCGCGGACGCTCCGTGCCGTGCCAGCACCATCGTGCCCAGGCGACAGAGCACCAGATTGCTCTCAGCGGGCGGGTGGTCGCTTGCAGGACAATGGGAAGTGCGTGACGGAAACCGGAGCTGTGTCGCTCGGCCACGGAAGGCTTTGGAGTTATCGATGCGGCCCGGCATGCGGACGAGCGGCGACGTCACAAACGTCGCCGCTGCCATCCAGAAACGATCATTCAGACACGAACAGGCGCTGGATCTTCGCCCATTGATCTGCGGTGCGGAAGCCGCCACGGTTCGTGTAGCTCGCCACCGGAAAAGCCATCCAGCGCGGCAACCAGCCGTCAGTCTTCGGCCGGCCATTTTCGCCGGAGAGGAAATCGCGGACGATCTTCTTTTGCGTCTTCACCTTCTCCGATGCGTTGCCCTCCGCGACGTGTTTTCCGCCGACATCGGCAAGCATTTGATTGGCGACCTCCCTGTCGCGCAACAGGTCGAAGAAGGCGTCGTCCGTTTGCCAATAGGCGCGCATATCGAGGCCAAGATGATTGCCGAGCGCCTCGACAATGGCGCTGCCGGCGGCAAGCGTCTCCGCCATGACGAGCGCCAGAATGCGCAGGACGTCGTCATCGGACAGCGTCAGCAGGCAGGAGAAGACGCTCGACAGCGCGAAGTCGTCGCCGTTGCCACCAGCGACCGGACCATCGTCGTCGATGGTGCCGAGCAGCGCCAAAACCTCGCGGCGCTTCCCGCCAAAGACGGCCTCGGACTTGCAGGCGGCGACGCTCGCGGCGACAGCCTCGTTGGCCGCGCGCTGCGGATCGGGGCGAACCTGCCACAGGCTCGAACCGACGATGACATGCGCCACCATCAGGCGCAGCGCCGTGCCCGGATGGTCGAGCAAAGCGGTACGCACGGCCGCGTGTCGATGCAGATCGACATAGTTCTGCATCGGGCCGCTCAGTTCGGGCCGCGACGGGTTGGCGGGCTGTTTGCCCCCCTCGCCGGTCTCGCCATTCGAGCGAGCGCGGCGCGCCTCCTTGCGCGACAGGTAGCCCTCATGCGCCTCGACCTCGCCGCGCTGCGAGACGGTGATGAGGACCTTGCCGCCCTTCTTCTTCGGGGTCTTTTCGTAGTCCCACGAATGAAAATATTGGCCGGGTTCCAGCACCACCACCTCAGCCCAACCGGCCTCAAGATAGGCGTTACGCTTGGCAGCAATGGCCTCGTTCTGCTTCTGCCAGAACAGGTCGGCATCGGCGAAAAAACTGTCCTCGCCGAACAGGTCCGCGACGATCAGGCCGCCATAGGCCTCGATGGCGAAGATAGCCACCTTGGTCGATATCGACTGGCCGCCGAACAACCATTGCTTCAACTGCCAGCCTCGCGGCGCATGCTGATCGGGATCGGAAAACAGCGCCAGCCAATCCTTCTGCTGCGCCCTGGAAGCCATGGTTAGATGGCGCACGGTCTCGGTGTCGATTTCCTCGCGGCGATAGGCTTCGCGTATCTTCGGCAGAAGATCGCCTAGCGCCAGAATGCGCTTCACCAGTTGCTCGGTGAGGCCGAAGGTGGCGGCGATATCGGCAATGGTGCGACCTTCCTTGATGAGCCGCGTAAAGGTCTCCCACTGCGAAACCTCGTCGGGATCGAGGCGGGCTATATTCTCGATCAAAGAGGCTTCGAGCGCATCGGCGTCGTCGCCGTCTTCCATAATGGCGCAGGGCAACGGTTCGGCCTCGCCGCGTTCGTCGGCGATGGTCTTAGCCGCGAAATAGCGCCGCCGTCCGGCGACGATTTCGAAGCTGTCGGGCGATCCGTTGGGCCGCACCAGAAGCGGCACCAACACGCCACGCGCCCGCAC
>NZ_RZSA01001042.1:0-2183 GCF_003998075.1 Mesorhizobium sp. M2A.F.Ca.ET.037.01.1.1
GATCTGAAGGGGGCCGTAAAATCCCTCTGCTACTTCGGGGAATTCTCTCCGGAACGCTTCATCGACAAAGTCGGCCTGCCCGAACACTCCCGGTCGGTAATCGATGTCGCGCATCGCTGTCAGCAAGGCACCGCCCTGTACAGCGCCCATCTGAAGCCCCACCCAACTGGCACCGCTCTTTTTTAGGTCGAGCGCGACGGACGCGAAGTCCTCCTCGTCAGTAGAAATTACAACATCTGCAACGGTGCTAAGGCCTTTCGGGGCGAGAGCCTCTTCGACGCCTTGGACCGCATCCATGCCATGTTCGGTTGAGAAGTGGACAATTGCCACCCCACCAGTACTGGAGCCCAGCCCCTCATGTTCGGCCAGGTATTCCACCACTCGCTTAAATTGCGGTCTAAGATCGGTCCAAATATTGAACGTCAATGGACGTTTCTCTGTTCCCATCGAATTGCCTGGCGCAAAGGGAGCAATCGCTGGGACTTTCGCTGCCTCTAGGAGCGGCGCTGCCGCAAGATAGGTCGGCGTTCCGACGCCCCCAACCCATGCGAAAATCTGATCCTGCTCGATAAGACGCCTTGCACCTGCAAGAGCTTTCGATGGTTCGTAGGCATCATCATAACTAACAAAGTTGATCTTCCTACCATGTAGGCCGCCACCTTTGTTAAGCTCGTCGATGGCGGCTTGCAGCCCGGCGTTTGTCTCCTTGCCGATGTACCCGAATTGACCGGTTAGAAGTGTGGTGCTCCCGACGTTTATGGCCTCACTCGTCACCCCCGTCTGGTCGCCGCTCTCACAACGGTTGTCCTGGGCATGAGCTGCAAGGCTGACCAAACTGGCTGCCCCAAGAAAAAACGAAATGATGCAGTTCCGACGGATCCAGTTTACACGTTTGAAGATCATTTCAATCCTCCCGTTAAGCTTCTGTGAAACGGTGTTATTGGGTGACCAAGGCTTTTGCCCTCCTGCCCACCCAATTTGCACCAACAACGCGATATCTGCTGTCGAGGATATCTCCTGTCGAGTTTGTCGACCTCCTTCCATCCACGGATTGAATCCTTCAGCTTCCTGATCGTCCACAAGCTTACGGCAAGCGCCCCTCACATGCAAGAGGTTTGTCACAGTACAATCTGTCTCCTTTTTGATGACTCAACCCTTTGATATCACGGGCTAAAAGCATAAGGTGGGCAGTTGTTTGGCAATTGAATCGATGTAAAGACATAGTGCAATTGTATGCCGTGTTCATGCACAAGCCCCGACGGACCGCCGTCTGCCACCCCTTGATCGCGAGAGGAAGGTTCAGGAGTGATGGAGTCTATGCCCAAGACTGCTGGCTCGTCGGCATTACAATCGGCGTCGACGTGGGCGGAACCTTTTCGACGGCGTCCTCACTGTGGCGAGATCGGTGGCACAAGCTACGCCATCGCAGTCGTCAAGAACGGTCAACCAAGGATGCGGTCAGAGACCTAGATCGCCGGCTCATCTTGTGCCGTGTCGAAGGTAGTTCGCTGCATCAATTGAGTTCGAGTCCCGACGTTTCACGGGTTTGCCTTGTGGCTAACGCATGCGGGAACAGCCGATCGCTTCGGCTTCAAGGGGGCGGTGCTTGCCGGCTTTCAGTTACCCCCATCTCGTGAGCAAGCCCGAATGATTTGAGCTGTTGCGCTGCAGGAATTGCCCATGATTCCTTGCCTGCACTCCATCGCGGAGGACGGTGCCATGGAGGGAACGGCAGAAGCATGGTTTGAACGTGAGCTTTCCGAATGCAGGTTTCGGACGAGCATTTGACCCAAACGGTTGCGCCAGCTTGTGGAGTGCATGGAGGGCGCCATGGGAGCCAGCATTCCGTTGGCGTGCCAGGACTGGGCCAACACCGGGCGGCGTATCGCTTCTTTTCGAATGATTGGGTCAACAACGAGGAGATACTCGCCGGTCACTTCACGCGCAGCCGTTTTGCCGCGACGACCGGTCCGATCCTGGTCCTGCAGGACACGACGGAGACGGCATTTTAGCCTCTGAGAGAGAGCGTGAGCCTGCGAATGAGCGCACCATAGCGATCTTTAAAGCAGAATTCTCCTTATTTGACGGTTTGTGTCACCGAAATTCGGAGCAGGATTGGGGCGCGGGTTTTATGCGATTAGTTTCGCACGCGCCGTTCGCCACTTGAGCCTACAGGTTGCGAT
>NZ_RZSA01001043.1:0-2182 GCF_003998075.1 Mesorhizobium sp. M2A.F.Ca.ET.037.01.1.1
GGCCGGAAAAGCGTATCCCATGAGCAGCGCCAGCATGGTGATCTTGAGCCGGTTCATTGTCTTGTCCTTGCCGAAAACCCAAGCCGAGCGGGCCGGGTTCTGGCCTATGCGATATTTTTAGCAAGCGCCTTAGTCGGTCTTGCGCTCGGCGTCCAGCGGGATTATGTGCATGATGATAATAAGCATGCTCACGAAAGTTTGTCCGCCGGCCCCGAAGTTCTCCCATGCCCTCCTCGCCCAATATCAGCTTCGTGCTGCACGATGTCGCGCGCCTGCTCAGGAAGTGGTTCGAGCAGCGCTCGCGCGCCTTTGGGCTGACCCGCGCGCAATGGCAGGTGCTGGCCTTTCTTTCGGTGCATGAGGGCATCCACCAGAACAAGCTGGCCGACCTCATCGAGATCATGCCGATCACGCTCGCAAGGTTGCTCGACAAGATGGAAGCGCGCGGCTTCATCGAGCGCCGGCCCGATCCTGCCGACCGCCGGGCGTGGCTCCTCTATCTGACCCCGCAGGCGCATCCATTGATTGAGGTGATGCGCAGCAACGGCCGGAAAACGCGTGACGAAGCCTTCGCCGGCCTGTCCGCGGACGCGCAGCAGCAACTGCTGCAAACCCTTTGCCTGATCAAATCCAATCTGCTCGAGGCCTGCACCCAGCCGGCCGTCGACCGGGAGAAAGTCCATGTCTGAAGGAACCTCACCCAGAAAGCCCGCCGACGGAGAAAATGCCGGCGAAAGAGCAAGCGACCAGGTCATTCGCCTGGACAGCCAGCGCGAGCAAAGGCGCGGCAATAATCCGCCTGTCGTCGAAGACGATGAGCTGGAAGCGCCCGTGGCGCCGGAGCCGGCGACGCTGGAGGCGCCTTCGGCGCAGCCGAAGCCGGCTTCCGTCACCGTAACTCCGCCCGCTCCCGCCAAGCCGCGCCGCGGCCTCACCCGGCCGATCCTGTTCGCGCTGCTGCCCGTCGCTCTGGTGGCCGGCGGCTACTACTATGTCGTCGGCGGCCAGATCATGACCACCGACAACGCCTATATCCAGGCGCAGTCGCTCGGCGTGTCGACCGACGTCTCCGGCACCGTCGACGAGATCGATGTGCACGACAACCAGGCGGTGAAGAAGGGCGACGTGCTCTTCCGGCTGCGGCCCGCCTCCTTCGAGACCGCGCTCGCCGGCGCCAAGGCGCAGCTCGGCACGGTGCGCAACCAGGTGCTGACGCTGCAGGCAAGCTACCAGCAGTCGCTGGCCTCGATCGACCAGGCCGAGGCCGACATTCCCTATTACGAGTCCGCCTTCCAGCGTCAGCAGGATCTGCTCAAGACCTCGACCGCCTCCAAGGCGACATTCGACAGCGCCCAGCACGATCTGATCGCGGCCCGCCAGAAGGTGACCGTCGCCAAGGCGCAGGCGCAGGCAATGCTCGCCCAGCTCGGCGGCGACGCCAGCCAGCCGGTCGAGCAGAACCCGTTCTACCTGCAGGCCCAGTCGGCGGTGGACGACGCGCAGCGCAACCTCAACGATTCCGTCGTCAAGGCGCCGTTCGACGGCATCGTCACCAATGTCGACGCCTTGCAGGTCGGCAAATACCTGCCGGCCTCGCAGCCGGCCTTCAGCCTGGTGTCGTCGACCGACATCTGGATCGCCGCCGAGCCGAAGGAAACCGAGCTCACCTATGTGCGGCCGGGACAGAAGGCGACGATCAGCATCGACGGCTATCCGGGCGATGTCTGGCACGGCACCGTCGGCTCGATCAGCCCTGCATCGTCGTCCAGCTTCTCGCTGCTGCCGGCGCAGAACACCTCGGGCAACTGGGTCAAGGTCGTGCAGCGCATTCCGATGCGCGTGACGATCGACGATCCGGACGGCAAGCCGCCGCTGCGCGGCGGCATGAGCGCGGTGGTCGACATCGGCACCGGCCATGCCCGCGGCCTGCCCGATTTCATCGCCAACCTCCTCAAGCAATCCGGACCAAAGTCATGACAACGGCTTCCGCGACAGGCGCGCCCGTGGTCGCCAATCGCGGCGCCATCACCGCCTGCGTCATCCTGGCGGTCATCATGCAGGCGCTGGACACAACCATCGCCAATGTCGCGCTGCCCTATATCCAGGGCAGCGTTTCGGCCAGCGCCGACCAGATCAACTGGGTGCTCACCTCCTATATCGTGGCCGCCGCGGTGATGACGCC
>NZ_RZSA01001044.1:0-2178 GCF_003998075.1 Mesorhizobium sp. M2A.F.Ca.ET.037.01.1.1
AGCGGAGCGTACTTGAAAGTACGTGAGCACCGGAAGGGCAGGAAGCCGTCGTTCGCAGGCCGGCCTCACCTGAATATCGGCAGACCTTACGGAGCACACGCCGACTGCGGCATCGGCTGCAGCCGATAAACCTTGTCGTCGGACTTGGTCTTGCCGTCCGCCGCCTTCGAACAGAGATCGACAACCGCCACCGCATTGTTGGGGTTCGCGACCATCATCGTGCCGTTGGGCCCGCGCTTGAGGAAGATCTCCGTCTGCGAGATGTCGCAGGAAAAATCGCTCATCTTGGAGCTTGCCGAGCAGCGCCACTGGTCGGCCTCGCCCTGGCAGGAATAGGTCTGCGTGACCTTTTTCCCCTTCTGCCTGGTCGTCACTGAAACGGCAATGTCCGCCCCGTCGGGCCAGGTCGCGGCATCGCCGCCGGCCGCGAAGGAAGCGAGCTCGACCGGCCCGCGGAAGACGCGGATCGATTGCGTCAGCTGGTTGGGATGTGTTTTGAGATGCGCATCGTCATAGTCGCGCCCGAAGCAGAACGGCTGATCCGGCTTCAGGCGCACGCGCAGCGGATCACCCAGCGCCGGGTCGATGGGGTCGATGCGTGTGAACTCCGCCTTGCAGGTCTCGGCCGGCATCGGATCCAGCTTGAAATTGTCGTCCTCGCTGCCCAGCGCCTGCCTGTTGTACTCGGCTTTGCCGAGGTCCTCCTCCGCGCCAGCGTCGAGATACACATCAGGCTGTACGTTGGAGAGCATCAGCCGGCCCTTGTCGTCGACTTTCAGCGAGGCGAGCGTGCGGTCGCAATCCATGCCGCAGCGGATGCCACTCGCCTTGTCGCTCGGATCTTCCTTGTTGCACCAGCCGGCCGCCCAGTCGGGCTTCTTGGCGCCGCGCACGGTGGTGGTGAGGAAGCCGTTATAGGAAGTATCCTGGTTGGCGGGGGGTTCTTCGTTCGGCCGGCTGACCGGATCGTCGCCATAGAAAAAGAAGATGCGCGCCACTTTCTGGTGCGGATGCGCCTTGAGATGGGCGGCATCGTAGATACGGCCGAAGCAGACATCGGCACCGGTCGGGCTGAGCTCGGGAAGTTTGGGCGGCTGTTCGGCGCGCGCCGCGCCGGCAAAAGCGGCAAAGGCGGCGCAAAGCGCAACGCCCGCCATGGTCCTCCCCACAACGGCCTTCGATGCCATGCGATCCTCCTCCCACCGACAGGACTGCTTTATGGTAGTCTAGGAGACCCGCCTGGACCATGCAAAATCGCGCGAGCAGGCCGGCAAACGGAGGACACGATGCTGCGCCGTGACATTTTTCGTGCCGGCCTCGCCGGCGCCGCGGGCCTTTTCGGCCTGAGCCGGGCCAACGCGGCAACGGCTGAGGAGAAGCTGAAGGTCGCTTATCACCTCAGCGACGCCGACAAGGTCAACTTCGTCCTCGGCAACATCAAGAACCACTATGAGGGCACCGGCGGCAATGTCGATATTGTCCTTGTGGTGCATGGTCCGGCACTGGCGGCCTTCAAAGCCCAGGGCGCTTCCGGCGCTGTTTCCAGCCGCTTTGCCGGCCTCGTCCAGCAGCGGCTCGTCCCGCAGGCCTGCGGCAACACCCTGCGCGGCATGGACATCACGCTTGCCGACCTGCTGTCGGGCTTCCAGGTCGCGGAGAAAGGCGGCGTTGTTAAACTCGCCGAACTGCAGCATCAGGGCTATGTCTATCTCAGGCCCTGACGCGGCCACGCTTGAACGCCAACGCTTGAACGGAAGGCCGGTAATAGCCTACGAAATGTGCCAACCTGGAGGCCGACCGACATGACGACACTTGCCATCCCCGATCTTGCCGGCAAGGCGGTGCTGGTCACCGGCGCCTCGACCGGCATCGGTGCCGCCCTTGCCCGTGCTTACGCGGCGCAGAAATGCCGCGTCGCGCTGCATTACAATGCGAGCCGCGCACCCGCCGAAGCCGTGGCCGAAGCCATCCGCGATGACGGCGGCGAGGTGTTTCTGGTCCAGGGCGATTTTTCGATACCCGCCGACGTCGAGCGTGTGGTCGAGGAAAGCGCCCAGCATTTCGGCCGGCTCGACGGCCTGGTCAACAATGCCGGCGGCATGCTCGGCCGCATCGCCTATGCCGATCAGGACGAAGCGCATTACGACGCCGTGATGGACCTCAACGCCCGTTCTGTCC
>NZ_RZSA01001045.1:0-2175 GCF_003998075.1 Mesorhizobium sp. M2A.F.Ca.ET.037.01.1.1
CCCGTTATTGAGGACAAAAAGACCACCCTGCCGTGGCGCTGCCGCTGAAAATAGGGCAGGCAAGCCTTCGCCAGCAGGAAGGGCCCTCGCAGGTTGACCGCCATGACGCTGTCCCACTCGTCGGGCGTAATCGATGCGATATTGGTGTTCGGATAGATCGCAGCATTGGCAACGGCAATATCAAGTCGACCCATCTCGGCAAAGATATCATCGATCACGTGCGTGACCTCCGACTCATCGCTTGTATCCATGCGGCGATAAGTTGCTGCCAGACCCATTGCGCAAATGTTGGCGGCGGCGCGATAGCCGTCGACGTCCTTTATGCCCGTCAGGACGACTTGCGCTCCGGCGCGCGCCAGTTCAGTAGCAACACCCAGTCCGATCCCGCGTTGTGCGCCGGTGACGATGGCAACCTTTCCCAACAGGTCGAAGCCACTCATTGGGCAGCCCGAGCAAAAGCGGGCAACAAGCTGCCATGAGCTTCGATCAGCGCATCCACCAGGGAATCGATTTCGGCAAGCGAAAGCTCCGCTGCCGTGTGAGGGTCCATGGCGGCTGCGTGGTAGATGTGCTCGCGCTTCCCGGTGAGGGCGGCCGTCACGGCCAGCTCCTGCACATTGATGTTGCTCCGCATGATGGCGGCAAGCTGAACCGGGATGCGTCCGATGCGGATAGGCTGAATGCCGTTGCGATCGACATGGCAAGGAACTTCAACCGCAGCGTTCGATGGCAGATTTTCGATTAGGCCCCGGTTGGCGACATTGCCGTAGATCAGGCTTGGCTCACCCGTCACGCAGGCATGAATGATGGCGGCAGCATACTCCTTGCTGCGCGAGACTTCGATCGGCCGACTCTCGTCTTCCAGTTCGTGGCGCAGTTCATGCCATTGCGCGACCTGTCTTTCGCAACGGGTGATGTATTCGTCGAGCGGCAACCTGAATTCTTCCAGCAAGTCCTCGCGCCCGCGCTTGATGAACCAGGGCGTGTATTCCGAAAAGTGGATGGAACTCTCGGTAACGAAATGGCCGAAGTGCTTCATGACCGCGAAACGAACTGCATCATCGACGGGAAAAGTCCCATCGCGGGCAATCTGCCGAAGCCGCGGATAAAGGTCTACACGGCCGCCGCCGGGTAGGCGTTTTTCGAACTTGAGGAAAAAGGCCACATGATTAAGGCCGGCACACAGATAGTCGATGTCGGCAATATCCTCGCCGAGAGTGCGGGCCAGGAATTGCGATGTTTCCTGAACGGAGTGACACAGGCCGACATAGCGAATGTCCGGATAGCCCTCTGCCATGGCCCAGCTGATCATGGCCATCGGGTTCACATAGTTCATCATCAGCGCCTGCGGGCAATGCTTGCGCATGTCGTCGGCGATGGCAAACACGACGGGAATTGTACGCAGAGCCCGGAAGATGCCGCCGATGCCCAAAGTGTCGGCAATGGTCTGCCTCAGGCCGAACCTTTTCGGGACTTCGAAATCGGTGACAGTGGCCGGCTTATAGCCGCCCACCTGCATCATCAGGATGACGAAGTCGGCGTCCTTGAGGGCGATTGCCCGATCGACTGTCGCGACGAGCCTTACCTCGTCCTCGATCCCAAGCGCGCGGCAGATGCGGCGTGTCATGATTTCGGAGGTGGCAAGGCGGTCCGGATCGAGATCGTGAAGCGCGATTTCGCAACGCGAGAGAGCTTCATTGCTCAGCACGTCGCTGAGGATGTTGCGAGCGAACACCGTGCTTCCGGCGCCGACGAGACAGATCTTGGGCATTGCGAGTATCCAGTCCTTGCTATGCGCTTTCGGCGCAGCTTCCCTATTGCCATTGGAAACCGGAAAATGCTTGCTTGAATGCAATTGATATTTCCGGTTTTTAAGTGGAACCGCGCTAGCCGGGGCGCGCAAAAACGGAGGGAGCGAATGCGTCAGCTTGACCCGCGCCAGACCGGCAACCGCTTTCTCAAGCCGGACGAATTCCTGGCTGAGACGCATATCGTGGAGCCTATGCCGGAAGCCCACTGGCACGACCATGTGGAACTCAACGTCATCACGCGCGGCGGCATGACCTATCTCATCAATGGCAAGCAGGTCAGCCTGCGCGAAGGTGCCATCTACTGCTTCTGGGCCGCTGTTCCTCACCAGGTGATATCTGCTGGTGACGGAACGGAGCTCGGCTG
>NZ_RZSA01001046.1:0-2170 GCF_003998075.1 Mesorhizobium sp. M2A.F.Ca.ET.037.01.1.1
CTGGCATCCCAATCCGGACTTCTTTTTCCAGCCGGGCGCCGGCCCGGCGCTCGACATCGGACCTTACTACGTCACCAACCTGATCCAGCTGATCGGGCCGGTGAAACAGGTGGCGGCCTTCGCAACGACCCCGGCGAAGGTGCGGACGATCAGCTCCAAACCGCGCGCGGGCGAAAAAATCCCGGTCAACACGCCGACCACGATCCATGCGCTGCTCGAATTCGCCAACGGCGCGGTGATAACGCTCAACACCTCCTGGGACGTCTGGAGTCATGGCCACGCGCCGATGGAGCTCTATGGCGAATTGGGCACCGTCTTCGTGCCGGACCCGAATTTCTTCGGCGGCGAGGTACGCTTCACCGACGCGGCCAAGCCGGTGAAGAAGCTGCCGAAATGGAACCACCCGTTCGGCGTGCCGAACGAGATGCACGGCCAGGGCATGATGGCCAATTACCGCACCGCCGGTCTTGCCGACATGGCGATCGCAATCGCCGAAGGGCGGCCGCACCGCTGCTCGATGGAGCTGGCGCTGCACGCCGTCGACGTGATGACCGGCATCCTGCGTTCCGGCGAAAGCGGCAAATACGTCACCATGCAGACGACCTGCGAGCGGCCGGCCGCGCTCGGCGTCAAGGACGCGAAGGCGCTGCTGGCCAAGAAAAACTAGGTGGCAACCCCTCCCCGTTTCGGCGGGGAGAGGGTAAGGGTAGGGGCAAGCATCGATTCAATTGACCCCTGAGCCGAGCATGAAGTCGCCCGAAAACCGCTCCGCACTTTTCGGCTTCATGCTCTAGCGGCGCTCGCGGCGCCGCTTCGATCCCGAGGATTTTTCCCATGCCCTATGTCGCCGCCGAGAACCGCTACGAAAAGATGATCTATAACCGCTGCGGCCGCTCCGGCCTCAAGCTGCCGGCGATCTCGCTCGGGCTGTGGCACAATTTCGGCAACGACACGCCGCACCGGACCAAGCAGGCGATCGTGCGCAAGGCCTTCGACCTCGGCATCACGCATTTCGATCTCGCCAACAATTACGGTCCGCCGCCCGGCTCGGCGGAGACCGCGTTCGGCGAGATCCTGCGCACCGATTTCGCCGCCTATCGCGACGAGATGATCATCTCGACCAAGGCCGGCTACGAGATGTGGGCGGGTCCCTATGGCGAATGGGGCAGCCGCAAATATGTGCTGGCGAGCCTCGACCAGAGCCTGAAGCGTATGGGGCTCGACTATGTCGATATCTTCTATTCGCACCGCTTCGACCCGGAAACGCCGCTCGAGGAAACCATGGGCGCGCTCGACCACGCGGTGCGCTCGGGCAAGGCGCTTTATGCCGGCATCTCGTCCTACAACTCGCAGCGCACCCGCGAGGCGGCCGATATTCTGCGGCAGCTCGGCACCCCTTGCCTGATCCACCAGCCGAGCTATTCGATGCTCAACCGCTGGGTCGAGGAGGACGGGCTGCTCGACACGCTGGAGGGGCTGGGCATCGGCTCGATCGTCTTCTCGCCGCTGGCGCAAGGCATGCTGACCGACAAATATCTCGGCGGCATCCCCGAGGGCAGCCGCGCATCCCAGGGCAAGTCGCTCAGGCAGGCCTTCATCAACGACAAGTCGATCGCCAACATCAAGGCGCTCAACGCCATTGCCACTCGCCGCGGCCAGACGCTGGCGCAGATGGCGCTGGCCTGGGTGCTGCGCAAGGGCCGCGTGACCACGGCCCTGATCGGCGCCAGCCGGCCGGAACAGGTCGAGGATTGCGTCGGCGCGCTCAAGGCGCTCGAGTTCTCCGATGCCGAGCTTGGCGAGATCGATACTTACGCGCGTGAGTCCGACATCAACCTCTGGGCGGCTTCCGCCGAACGCAAAGGGCCGCCGCGCAAGTAGCGGTTAGCCGGCGAACCGTCTCGCCCGACCTGTGCCTGAGGAGACGCGCTGCGGAAACAGTGGCAAAATCGCTCGTTCGTCGCTATCTCAGGGGAAATTGAAGTCCTTGGCATGCGGTCGCGCGTGCAAGCGTCGATTGGGCGAACAAGATGACGGCAAGAGATGCGCTGACCAAGAACCAGCTCTGCGTGCTCGAGAAGCTAGAGGCGTCCAGCGGGCCGCTCAGCGCCTATACGCTGCTCGACCAGTTGCGCGAGCGCGGTTTTCGCGCGCCGCTGCAGGTCTACCG
>NZ_RZSA01001047.1:0-2169 GCF_003998075.1 Mesorhizobium sp. M2A.F.Ca.ET.037.01.1.1
CCTGGCGCCGGGCTCGGGCGTCGCCGCGGCGATCGAGCACTTCCGCCGCACGGCCGAAATGCCAGTCGCCAAGGCGGCATAAGGGGCGCGCCATGAGCCACACCATCAACCACCTGAAGAAACTCAGGCTCCAGCGCAGCGAGCTGGCCGTTCCGGGCTCCAGCCCGGAGATGATCGACAAGGCGGCGAACAGCGCCGCCGACTTCGTCTTTCTCGACATCGAGGATGCGGTGGCGCCGCCCGACAAGGAGCGCGCCCGCAAGAACATCATCCAGGCGCTGAACGACATCGACTGGCGCGCCAAGGGCAAGACCGTCTCGGTGCGCATCAACGGCCTCGACACCCATTACATGTACCGCGACGTCGTCGACGTCATGGAACAGGCCGGCGACAAGCTGGACACCATTCTGGTGCCGAAGGTCGGCGTGCCCGCCGACCTCTATATGGTCGAGGCCATGGTCAACCAGGTCGAGATGGCCAAGGGCTTCAAGACCCGCGTCGGCCTGGAAGCGCTGATCGAGACGGCGCTCGGCATGGCCAATGTCGAGGCGATCGCCGCCACGCCGGGGCGGCTGGAGGCGATGCATTTCGGCGTCGCAGACTATGCCGCGAGCAACAAGGCGCGGACCGTCAACATCGGCGGCCTCAACCCCGACTATCCCGGCGATCAGTGGCATTTCGCGCTGTCGCGCATGACGGTCGCTTGCCGCGCCTATGGCCTGCGCGCCATCGACGGGCCGTTCGGCGATTTCTCCGATCCCGGAGGCTACAAGGCGGCCGCAAGGCGCGCCGCCGCGCTCGGCATTGAAGGCAAATGGGCAATCCACCCTTCGCAGATCGCTTTGGCCAACGACGTGTTTTCGCCGCCGGAGAAAGAGGTCACCCGCGCCCGCCGCATCCTCGAGGTGCTGAAGGAGGCGGAGGCGCTGGGCAAGGGCGCAGCCGCGCTCGACGGCAAGATGATCGACGCCGCGTCGGAACGCATGGCGCGCAATGTGCTGGTGGTCAACGAAGCGATCGAGCGCGCCGGCCAGGTTCACGCCGCGCAGTAAAAAAAAACTGGGAGGACAAGATGGACATCCACGAATACCAGGCCAAGGAACTGCTTGCCCGCCACGGCGTGCATGTGCCGCGCGGCGGCCTCGCCTACAGCCCCGAGCAGGCGACCTACCGCGCGCGCGAGATCGGCGGCTCGAAATGGGTGCTAAAGGCGCAGGTTCATTCCGGCGCGCGCGGCAAAGTCGGCGGGATAAAACTCTGCTCGAATGACGAGGAGATCTCCAACGCCGCGGAAGCCATGCTCGGACGCAAGCTGGTGACGCAGCAGACCGGCCCGCGCGGCAAGCTGATCTCGCGCCTCTATCTGGAGGAAGCCGTCGACATCGCGCAGGAGCTCTATCTCGGCTTTGTGCTCGACCGGAAGGAAGAGCGCGTCATGATCGTGGCGTCGGCAGCCGGTGGCATGGAGATCGAGGACATCTCCGAAAAGCAGCCGGATTCCATCATCCGCGCCACCGTCGATCCCGGTGTCGGCATGCAGGGTTTTCAGGCGCGCGAGATCGCCTTCGGCCTCGGGCTCGAAAGCGGCCTGATCGGCAAGGCGACGGAAACCATCCTCGGCTGCTACCAGGTGTTCCGCGACTACGACGCCTCGATGCTGGAGATCAATCCGCTGGTGGTGACGCGCGACGGCAGCCTGGTCGCGCTCGACGCGAAGATGTCGTTCGACGAGAACGCGCTGTTCCGCCGCCCGGAAATCTCCGAGCTGCGCGACAAAAGCCAGGAAGACCCGCGCGAGACCTTCGCCAGCGACCGCGGCCTCTCCTATGTCGGTCTGGACGGCAATATCGGCTGCATCATCAACGGCGCTGGCCTCGCCATGGCGACGATGGACATGATCAAGATCGCCGGCGGCGAGCCGGCCAACTTCCTCGACATCGGCGGCGGCGCCTCGCCGGAGCGCGTGGCAAAATCCTTCCGCGCCGTGCTCGGCGACAAACAAGTCGAGACCATCCTGGTCAACATCTTTGCCGGCATCAACCGCTGCGACTGGGTGGCCGAAGGCGTCATCAAGGCGATCCGCGAGGTCGGCGTCGACGTGCCGTTGGTGGTGCGCCTTTCCGGCACCAAGGTCGAGGAAGGGCGCAAGATCCTGGCCGACTCCGGCGA